>NZ_JBJGZT010000020.1:0-92492 GCF_054050655.1 Geodermatophilus sp. SYSU D00663
CCAGCTGCATCGACCGGCGCTGGCCCTTCACGTGGGGATCGCCCTCGGACTGCTTGTGCTCCTGCTGGATCTCGTACTTGGTCATCTTCAGCCTGGTCATCGTCTGCTTGCGGTCCCGCCCAGGGCCCTCGTCGCGGCCGACGCCGCCCGGGCTGTCCCGGGACCGTCCTGGTGTCGTGCGGCCAGGGGCGGCTGTGCCCGGGCTCGGCGTGGCCGCCTCGTGTGGGCGCACTCGTGCCCGGAGATGCAGCAGGGCCCCGGTGGAGTGCTCCACCGGGGCCCTGCGTGCGCTGTGCGTCGCGTCAGTCGCGCGGTTCCTGCGGGCGTCCGCCCTCGGAGGGGCGTCCACCCTCGGCCGGCCGACCACCCTCCGCCGGGCGCCCGCCGTCGGCGGGACGGCCGCTGGTGGTGAGCTCGCGGCCCGGCTCGGCCGCGGACAGGCCCCGCTCCTCGCCGCGCTGCTCGAGCTCCACCGCGGTCGGCTCCTCGATCGGCGAGAAGAACCCGCGGATGGCGCGGCGGGCGCCACCGACCTGGTTCATCTTCTTGGGCACCGGAGCACCGCCGTAGGCCAGCTGGCTGTGGCCGTGCGCGTCCACCGGGCCGAGGGGCTGGTGCACCTCGATGAACTCACCGTGCGGCAGCCGGCGGATGACACCGGTCTCGATGCCGTGCTCGAGGACCTCGCGGTCGTGCTGCTGCAGACCGAGGCAGATCCGGTAGGTGAGCACGTACGCGATCGGCGGCAGGACGATCAGGCCGATGCGGCCGATCCAGGTCATCGCGTTGAGGCTGATCTGGAACTTGTCGGCGATGACGTCGTTCGCACCCGACAGCAGCAGCACCACGTAGAAGGCGATCGCCATCATGCCGAGCGAGGTGCGCACGGGCACGTCGCGCGGGCGCTGGAGCAGGTGGTGCGAGGCGGTGTCGCCGGTCAGCTTCCGCTCCAGCATCGGGTAGGCGAGCAGGAGCGTGAAGATGATGCCGGGGAGCACGACCGTCGGCCAGAACAGCGCCGGGATGTTGTAGTTGCCCGGCAGGTAGATGTCCCAGGCCGGGAACAGGCGGGTCGAGCCGTCGAGGAACATGACGTACCAGTCGGGCTGCGACGCCGAGGACACCTGCGCCGGGTTGTACGGGCCCCACAGCCACACCGGGTTGATCTGCACGAGGCCACCGAGGGCTGCGCAGACACCGAAGACCACCAGCAGCAGACCGGTCGCCTTGCCGGCGAAGGTCGGGAACAGCCGGTTGCCGACCACGTTGTGCTCGGTGCGGCCCGGGCCGGGGAACTGGGTGTGCTTCTGCTTGACCAGGATCAGCAGGTGCACGGCGATCAGCGCCAGGATGATCGCCGGGATGAGCAGCACGTGGGCGATGTAGAGCCGCCCGACGATCAGCTCGCCGACGTAGTCACCGCCGAAGACCGCCCAGTGGACCCAGGTGCCCACGACCGGGATCGACAGGATGATCGCCGACATGATCCGCAGGCCGGTGCCCGAGAGCAGGTCGTCCGGCATCGAGTAGCCGGCGAAGCCCTCGAAGATGCCGAGGATCAGCAGGGCGACACCGATGAGCCAGTTGGTCTCGCGCGGCCGGCGGAAGGCGCCGGTGAAGAAGATCCGCAGCATGTGGCAGACGATCGCGGCCATGAACAGCAGCGCCGCCCAGTGGTGGATCTGCCGCATGAGCAGGCCGCCGCGGACGTCGAAGGAGATGTCCAGCGTCGAGGCGTAGGCGATCGACATGTGCACGCCGCGCAGCGGCGCGTACGAGCCGTCGTAGGTGACCTCGGTCATCGAGGCCTGGAAGAAGAACGTCAGGTACGTGCCGGTGAGCAGCAGGATGATGAACGAGTAGAGCGCGATCTCCCCGAGCAGGAACGACCAGTGGTCGGGGAAGACCTTGTTCAGCGTCCGGCGGGTCCAGCCGGCGACGATCAGACGGTCGTCGACCTCGAGAGCGGCCTTGCCGATGCGGGTGGTGGGCGCTCCCGGCGCGGTGGCGGTGCGAGCCATCAGATGCGCTCCCGGTTCCAGTAGGTGGGACCCACGGCTTCAATGTAGTCGCTGCGCGCGACGAAGAATCCCTCGTCGTCGACCGTGATGGGCAGCTGCGGGAGCGAGCGGGTGGCGGGCCCGAAGACCGGCTTGGCGCCCTGCGTGACGTCGAACTGCGACTGGTGGCACGGGCAGAGGATCCGGCTGGTCTCCTGCTCGTACAGCGACACCGGGCAGCCGGCGTGCGTGCAGATCTTGGAGTAGGCGACGTAGTCGCCGTAGCCGAAGTCCTCCTGGCCCTGCCGCGGGACCGACTCCTCCTGCTGCGAGGGGCGCAGCCGGATGAGCATCGTGGCGGCGTCGGACAGCCGGTTCCCGCCGGGGACGGCCGGGAAGACGGTCTCCAGGGAGCCGGGCACCTGGTCACCGGGCCGGATCGGGGTGCCGTCGTCGCGGACGAGGCGGACGCCCTCGGCCCACTCGGTGGTGCCCAGCGGGTTGCCCCGGTTCGGGTTCTTGATGAGGCCGCCCAGCGGGGCGATCAGCATCAGGCCCAGGCCGCCGCCCATGAACAGGAGGCTGCGGGTGAGGAGCTTGCGCCGCTTCAGGCCGCTGTTGTGCAGCCCGCCGACGAGGGTGGCGCCGGTGGTGACGCGGTCGAAGTGCGAGCCGTCGTGCTTGTCCTGCACCGCCGTCTCGTGCGGCAGCAGCTTCTTCGTGTAGAGCACCAGGCCCACGCCGAAGAAGGTGAACGCCAGGCCCATGAGGGCGCCGAGCAGCGGGGTGTAGAGCGTGCTGAAGGTGCTGCTGCCCAGCTCCCACTGCCAGTCGGGCAGGAACCAGCCGGCGCCGGCGTAGACGACGACGAAGGCGAACGCCGACAGCCCGGCGAGGCCGAACATCAGGCCGACCTGGCGGACGGCGCGCCGCTCGATCGCCGACCCCGGCTCGGGGCCCGGCTCGACGTGCAGGATCTGCACGCCGTCGTACCGGGCGCCGAGGCGGTCGAGCTCCTCGCGGGGGAGTGCCGCGAGCTGCTCGGGGGTGTAGTCGTCGTCCGGGCCGCCGTGCAGCGGGCCCGGGGTGTCCGCCCCGCCGGTCGAGCCGGGGCGGGTGTCGTGCGTGGTCACGCCTTGCTCCCCATCCAGAAGATCCCGAACATCAGCGCGGAGATCGCGACGGTCCAGATGACCAGGCCCTCGCTGACCGGGCCGATGCGGCCGATGCCCGCGCCACCCGGGTCGGGCATGTCGGTGATCGTCTGCACGTAGTTGATGATCGCCCGCTTCTCCTCGGGGGTGATCTGGTTGTCCCCGAAGACCGGCATGTTCTCGGGGCCGGTCAGCATGGCGGTGTAGATCTCGAGGTCGTTGGAGTCCTCGAGGCTGGGCGCGTACTTGCCGGACGAGAGCGCGCCGCCCTGGCCGACGAAGTTGTGGCACTGCGAGCAGTTGAGCCGGAACAGCTCACCGCCGGCGGCCAGGTCGCCGTCGCGCAGGTCCCCGGAGGGGAGGGTCGGGCCGCCGCCGTTGGCCTGGACGTAGGCCATCAGCTGGTCGATCTCCTCGTCGGAGAAGACGGCCGGCTTGTCGGGGCCCTGCTCCGCCTGGCGCACCAGCGGCATGCGGCCGGTGTGCACCTGGAAGTAGACGGCGGCCTCGCCGACGCCGATGAGCGACGGGCCGCGGTTGGGCACGCCCTCGAGGTTCTCGCCGTGGCAGCTGATGCAGCTGCGCTCGTACAGCTCGCGGCCGGCGGCCTCGGCGCTGGACTCGCTGCCCTCGTCGGCGGCCTGGGCGCCCGGGGCGAGGGTCGAGTAGAGCGCGCCGGTCAGGACCAGCCCGGCCATGAGCGCGGCGACGTTGCCGATGCGGCGGCGCTGCTTGGAGCGGCGGCGGGCGCGGGCGGCGGCGGCCGGGGTCCCCTCGGCCGGACGGCGGCGCGACCAGCGCGACCGCCGCGGCTCCTCGTCGGGCAGGGTGTCGGACTGCGGGTTCGTGGTGGACACCGGTTCCCTAGCGGATCAGGTAGATCGTGGCGAAGAGCCCGACCCACACGACGTCGACGAAGTGCCAGTAGTAGGAGACCACGATCGCCGAGGTCGCCTGTGCCGGCGTGAAGCGGCCCATGGTGGACCGGATGAGCACGTAGACGAAGGCCACGAGGCCGCCGATGACGTGCAGGGCGTGGAAGCCGGTCGTCAGGTAGAAGACCGAGCCGTAGGTGCTGCTCGAGATGGTGGTCGCGTGGTCGGTGACGAGCACCCGGTACTCGTTCGCCTGGCCCAGCACGAAGACCAGCCCCATGACGAAGGTGATCGTGAACCACCGGCGCAGGCCGTAGACGTTGCCGCTCTCGGCCGCGAACACGCCGATCTGGCAGGTGACCGAGGAGGCCACCAGGATCAGGGTGAAGACCAGCGCGTACGGCAGGTTCAGTTCGGTGGGTTCCGGGGGCCAGCCCTCGGTCGAGCGCGCCCGCGCGGTGAAGTACATGGCGAACAGCCCGGCGAAGAACATCAGCTCGCTGGAGAGCCAGATGATCGTGCCGACGCTGACCATGTTCGGTCGGGTCAGGGAGTGCACCCGCGAGGTGTCGAAGGTGCTGCTCGCCACGGGGGCCGTTGTCACGCCGCCCATCATGGCATCGGCCGCCGACGTGCACAGACCGTGGGTGGCACGGCGTGGCCGCGCCGTGACCGGCCCGAGACCGTCCCCCGGACGGGGGTCCGCGTCGACCCGGACGGGAGCCGCGCGGGCACTAGGCTGCCGGGCGTGAGCGACGCGCCGGCCACCGTCCTGGTCTACAGCTCCCGGCCCGAGGTCCGCGAGGCCGTCCGGACCGCCGTCGGCCGCCGGCCGGCGCCCGACGTCGGGCCGCTGACCTGGATCGAGTGCGCCACCGGCGAGGACGTGGTCGACACCGTCGACGGCGGCGGCGTGGACCTGTGCATCCTCGACGGCGAGGCGCAGCCGACCGGCGGCCTGGCACTGGCCCGGCAGCTGACCGTCGAGGTCGCCGACCGGCCGGCCCTGTGCGTGCTGATCGCCCGCCAGCCCGACCGCTGGCTGGCCCACTGGTCGCAGGCCGACGCCACGCTCGCGTTCCCGGTCGACCCGCTGGTCGCCCCCGAGGTCGTCGCCGGCCTGCTGCGCGCGCACGCGGGCCGCCGTCCCGTCTCGCGGTGAGCGCGGGCACCACCGCCGGGCCGACGTGGCCCGGCCTGCTGACGCGCCTGCTGGCCGGCCAGGACCTCACCGCCGCGGACACGGCCTGGGCGATGCGCGAGGTGATGTCCGGCGAGGCGACGCCGGCGCAGGTGGCCGGCTTCGCGGTCGCCCTGCGCGCGAAGGGCGAGGCGCCGGAGGAGGTCGCGGGGCTCGCCGCGACGATGCTGGAGCGCGCGACGCCGGTCGAGGTGCCGGTCCCGACCGTCGACGTCGTCGGCACCGGCGGCGACGGCGCGCACACGGTGAACATCTCGACGATGGCCGCCGTCGTCACCGCGGCCGCGGGGGTGCCGGTGGCCAAGCACGGCAACCGCGCCGCGTCGTCGTCCTCGGGGGCCGCCGACGTGCTGGAGGCGCTGGGCGTCGTCATCGACCTGCCGGCCCCGGCCGTCGCCCGCTGCGTGCAGGAGGCCGGCATCGGGTTCTTCTTCGCGCCGGTGTTCCACCCCAGCTTCCGGCACACCGCGGCGCCGCGGCGGGAGCTGGGCATCGGGACCGTCTTCAACTTCCTCGGGCCGCTGACCAACCCGGCGCGGCCGGTGGCCGCCGCGATCGGCTGCGCCGACCCGCGGATGGCGCCGGTCCTCGCCGAGGTGGTCGCCGGCCGCGGCGCCCGTGCGCTGGTCTTCCGCGGCGACGACGGGCTGGACGAGCTGACCACCGCGACGACGTCGAGCGTGTGGGTGGCCCGCGACGGCGCGGTGGTGCCCGGGCGCGTGGACCCGGCCGCCCTGGGCATCGCCCCGGCGGGGCCGGACGCGCTGCGCGGCGGTGACCCGGCGCACAACGCGGCGGTCTTCCGGCGGGTGCTCGACGGCGAGCGGGGACCGGTGCGCGACGCCGTCCTGCTCAACGCCGCCGCGGCGCTGGCCGCCTTCGACGAGCGCGGCGGCGAGCTCGGGGACCTGCTCGGCGCGGGGATCGAGCGGGCCGCCGCCGCGGTCGACGACGGCCGGGCCGCCGCGCTGCTGGACCGGTGGGTGGCCGTCAGCCGCGAGGCCGCCGGCCGCTGAGGCCGGTCACTCGCCCTCGAGTCACTGGTTCTCGAGGCCCAGGGAGAACGCCGCCTCCAGGTCGTGCCGCGAGTAGGCGCGGAAGGCGATGTGCGTCTCGGTCTCCAGCACGCCGGGCACCTTGTTGACGCGCCCGGCGATCACCTCGGCCACCTGGTCGAACTCGCGGACCCGCACGATCGCGATCAGGTCGACCTCCCCGGCGGTCGAGTAGACCTCGCTCACGCCGTCGAGGTCGGCGATCGCCGCCGCCACCTCGGGGATCGCGTCGGTGGCCGCGTCGATCATCACGATGGCGGTGATCACGCCCCGGATGCTAGTTGAAGGACCCTCCTGCCCCCCACGCCTCGCTCCGCTCGGCGCGGGCCCCTGCGGGAGGGCCGTTCCAGGACGTCACCGGGCCGCCGGGCGCCGGACCCGCGGCGGCCGGACCCTCGGGGGAGACGCGCTCGGGGCGGGTGCGGGTGCCCAGCTGCCGGCCGTCGTGGAAGGGGTCGCGCAGTGCCCGGCCGGCCTCCACCCGGGCGAGGAACCCGCTGAGCCCGCCGGTGCCCGGGGCGGCGCAGGCGAGCGTGCCGGTGACCTCGACCAGCCGGGTGCCGGGCTTCTCCATCCACCGCATGACCAGCTCGGTCTCGTCGACGGTGGCGGCCAGCCCGCCGTCGTCGGGGGTGGTCTCGGCGGTGGCGCGCAGGACGGCGAGGGTGTCGCGGACCGACGTCCCGCGCGGCGCGCACCCGGCCGCGACCAGCCGGCCCCGCCGGACGACCGACAGCGCCCACCCGCCGGCGCCGTCGGGCCGGGCGATGACCACCTCCGGGACGGCGGCCAGCGACTCCAGCCGCTGCCGCCGGCGCACCGCACGCACGAGGACCGCGACCCGGTCGCGCAGCACCCCGGCGTCCTCGAACCGCTGGGCGGCCGACAGCCGGTCGACCCGGTCCAGCAGCGGCGCGACCAGGGCGCTCGGGTCGCCGGCCACCGCCGCGCGCAGCACCGCGGCGACCGCGGCGTACTCCTCGACCGACTGGTGGCCCCCGCACGGGCCGCCGCAGCGCCCCATGCCGAACAGCGCGCAGGTGCTCGTGCGCACCCGCGGGGACAGCCGGGCGGTGCACTGCCGCAGCGGGAGCGCCTCGTGGATGGCGGCGGTGGCCATCTCCGCGGCCCGCCGGTCGGCGAACGGGCCGAGGAAGAGCCCCGCGTCGGGGCGGACCCGCCGCACGGTCGACAGCCGGGGGAAGGGCTCCTCGGTGAGCCGCAGCCACAGCGCGCGCTCGGGGAAGCGGGAGCGGCGGTTGTAGCGCGGCTTGTGCTGGGCGATCAGCCGCAGCTCCCGGACGGCGGCCTCGAGGTCGTGCGCGCACGGGACGGCCTCGACGCGCTGGGCCAGCGCCACCATCTCGGTCATCCGGCTGCGCTGTTCCCCGGAGGAGAAGTAGCTGCGGACGCGGGTGCGCAGGTCGTTCGACGTCCCGACGTACAGCGGCTCCTCGCGCGGCCCGCGGAAGACGTAGACGCCCGGGCCGGACGGGACGCCGTCGGCCAGGTGGCGCTTCCCCCTGCGGACGGGGTCGACCTGGCGGGTGAGCCCGTGCAGCTCCTCCAGCGACGTCACCCCGAGCGGGCCGAGTCGTTCGAACAGGCCGTGGAGGACGTCGACGGTCGCCCGGGCGTCGTCGAGGGCCCGGTGGCAGGGCGAGGTGGAGGCGGAGAAGTAGGGCGCCAGGGTGGCGAGCTTGCAGTTGGGCACCTCGTCGCGGGAGAGCAGCCGCCGCGCGAGGACCGCGGTGTCGACCGAGGCGGCCGCGGGCCACGGCGTGCCGGTCTGCTCGCAGGCCGCCTTCAGGAACCCCAGGTCGAAGGGGGCGTTGTGCGCCACGAGGACGGCGCCGCGGGCGAACTCCAGGAAGGCCGGCAGCACGGCGTCGATCCGCGGGGCGGTGGCGACCATCGCCGTGGTGATCCCGGTGAGCACGCTGATGTAGGGCGGGACCTCGCAGCCGGGGTCGACCAGCGTCTGGAACTCCCCGAGCACCTCGCCGCCGCGCACCTTGACCGCCCCGATCTCGGTGATCGCGCTGTCCTTCGGCGACCCGCCGGTGGTCTCCAGGTCGACGACGACGAAGGTGACGCCGGCCAGTGGCGTGCCGAGGTCGTCGATGCTCGCCTGGACGTAGGGGGTGCGGGGGAGCGGCCGCGCGCCGTGGGCGGGTGCCTGCTCGTGGCGCGGCACCGAGGAGCCCGTGCCGCTGGCGGGGAAGAGCACGGCGGGACGGTAGGCCGGGGGTCGGACAGTCCCGGGGACGCGCGCCCGGGGGAGACCTCGCCCGACCGGGGGACCGGCGGGGCGCGTCGCGCTTGCGGCAGCGGCTCCACGGAGATGACGATCCCCGGGCGGACCGGCGGGGTCCGGAACTGCAGAGGTGGTCCGATGCGCGCGCGTTCCCTGGGGCGCACCCGGCGGGGCGTGGTGTCCGTGCTGGTCACGACGGTGGTGGCCGTCCTGCTCGCCGCCCCGGCGGCCGCCGCGCCCAGCGACCAGCCCGGCGGGACCAGCGGGGTCCTCGACAGCGAGGCGCTGGACCGGCTGCAGCGGCGCGCCGCCGAGGTCCAGGCCGACCTGCAGCAGCGGCAGACGGAGGTGGCCGCCGCCCGGCAGCAGCTGGCCGACGCGCAGGCCGACGTCGACGCCGCCCGCGCCACGGTCGACGCCGCCGAGGGCGAGCTGGCGCAGCACCGGTCGGTGGTGGCGCGGTACGCGTCGGCGGTCTACCGCGACGGCGGCGCGCTGACCCCGCTGACCGTGCTGCTCACCGGCGGCGACCCGGCCGACGTCGTCGCGGCGCTGGGCTACCTGGAGGCCGTCGACGCGCACACCACCGAGGTGGTCGGTGCCGCCGAGCAGCAGCGGCGGACCGCGGTCGACCGGCAGACCTCCGCCGACGCCGTCCTCGCCGAGGCGCGGCAGCGGGCCGACCGGCTGGCCGCGGAGGTGGCCGAGCTGGAGGCCTCCGCCGACGCGGTCACCGCGGAGCTCGACGTCGCTCTCGGCGACGTCGACCGGCAGCTGTCGGACCTGCAGCGCCAGCAGGTCGACGTCAACACCCAGACGGCGGCCAACTGGCGGGCCTACCTCGGCCAGCTGCGCGAGGCCGGGGTGACCGCGCCGCCGGCGGCCGAGCTGCTCGACCCGGTCCGGGGCCTGCCCGCGGGGCTCACGCCGATCGGCGCGGCCGCCGGCGGCGCGCAGCGCGGCGCCGCGCAGCTGCCGCGCCGGCCGGTGTCGCTGCTCGTGCTGCCCGCCGAGACGCTGGCCGCGGTCACCGCGGCCATGGACGCCCTGGGCCGGCCCTACGCGCCGGGGACGGCCGGCCCGGACTCCTGGGACTGCGGCTCGCTGGTCTCCACCGTCTACCGCGACGCGGGCATCGACCTGCCCGCCGACCAGGCCGGCCTGTTCGCGGTCACCACGCCCGTCGACCCGGCCGACGTCCTGCCCGGCGACCTGGTCTTCCTCGGGACCCCTGAGGCGGGCCTGGGGCACGTCGGCATCGCGCTGGACGCGCAGACCGTGCTCGCCGCCGACGCGCGGGCCGGCGCCGTCGTCGTCCGCCGGCTGCCGGCCGACCAGGTGGTCCACGTCGGGCGGCCGAGCCTCGGCCCGCGGCCGGAGGTGCCCGCCCCCGGTCCGGTCGGCGGAGCCCTGCGGGTCGAGTGCGGCAACACCGTCTACCCGCCGAGCTTCGACGGCGCCCGGGCCTGGGGCGGCTACCCCAACGGCCTCATCCCGCCGAGCGCGCTGTGCCCGATCGGGGTGGGCGGCCACTCGCTGCGCTGCGACGCCGCGGCGGCCTGGCGGGCGATGAGCGCGGCGTTCGCGTCGGCGTTCGGGCAGCCGATCTGCATCACCGACTCCTACCGCACCTACGCCGGCCAGGTCCGCCTGTACGGGGAGAAGCCGGCGCTGGCCGCGGTCCCGGGCACCAGCAACCACGGCTGGGGGCTGGCGGTCGACCTGTGCGGCGGCATCGACGGCTTCGGCACGCCGCAGTACGCGTGGATGGTCGCCAACGCCGGCCGGTTCGGGTGGCTGCACCCGACCTGGGCCGACCCGGGCAACGGCCGCGAGGAGCCCTGGCACTGGGAGTACGCGGGCGGCTGAGCCGGGACTGTCGGTGGCCGTCCCTAGCGTGCTGGTCGACCGACAGGGAGACCCGTCCCGACCGCGGCCCGGCACCGGGCGGCGCGGCCGGGGCACCGGAGGGACACGGCCATGCTCATCGACTGCGACTCGTGCACCGCGCGCGGCGCCGGCTGCGCCGACTGCGTCGTCACCGCCCTGCTGGGCGCCCCGCCCGCGGAGCGGGACACCGGCCCCGTGCTGCTGCCGGTGCCCCCCGTCCCGGCGGCCCGGACGGCGGACGGCGCACTGCCGCGCCCGGGCGTGGTCGTGGAGCTCGACGACGTCGAGCGGCGGGCCGTGCGGGCGCTGGCCGAGGGCGGCCTGGTGCCGCCCCTGCGGCACCGGCCGTCGCGGGACGGGCGCCGGCGCACGGGCTGACCGGCGCGGACACCCGATCAGGTACGCACCGGAGTGGCGCGGCTGCTGACCGTGTGTGTCCTCACAGTTCCCGCACCCCCCGTTTGTCACAACTGCATCACGTCCGTACTGTGGCGCCGTCCGGCCGGGTGGTCGTCACCCGACGCAGGGTGACCTCGGCCGACACCGCCGAGTCACCGGACGCCCTCCCGGAGGTGCGCGAGGTGAGCCGGGGACCCACCGCAGCACTGGGGTGAGTTCTCGCGCGCGCCGGTCCCGACCGGGGCGCGGAGATAGGGCACGTCTTCCCAGCCCGAACCCGTCAGCTAACTCGGTAGGCGGTTGCTGAGGAAGAAACGGAGAGCCGCCGCCCGTGGCGACCCCCCGCCCTGCCCTGGGGCATGCACGCGAGAAGTCCACACCCACCACCCGGATCGCCGGCCCGCACCGCCCGTCGCAGGCCCGCCGCCTCGGCCGGGTCACCCTGGTCGGCACCACCGCCGCGCTGACCCTCACCCTGCTGTCCGGCACCGCGGCCGCCGACCCCGAGCGGGCCGGCACCCCGGAGCAGGCCGCCCAGCTCGCCGCCGAGGCCGGTCACCGGCTCGAGGTCGTCACCGAGCAGGTCAACGAGGCCCGCGAGGTCCTCGCCCAGCAGCAGGCCGCCGCCGACGAGGCCGACCGGGCCGCCGCCGAGGCGCAGGACCGGCTGCAGGACCTCGACGGCCGGATCCGCGAGGTGGCCCGCAGCGCCTACACCGCCGGCAACGGCGACGGCTTCGCCGGGCTCGACCTGCTGATGACCAGCGACTCGGCCGAGGACTTCGTCGCCTCGCTGGCCACCCTCGGCCAGATCGCCGACCACACCACCTCGGTCCTCGACCAGGTGAACGAGGCGGCCGCCGCCGCCCGGCAGGCGCAGGCCGACGCCGAGGCCGCCGAGACCGAGGCGCAGCGCACCCTCGACGACCTGAGCGCCCAGGAGGCGCAGCTCCAGGGCGACATCGCGGAATACCAGGCGCAGTTCGCCGCGCTCACCGAGGCGCAGCGGCAGGCGGCGCTCGCCGCGCAGGAGGCCGGCCTGGCCGCCGGCGCGCAGGCCGGGCCCGGCGCCGACGGCGGCGCGGGTGGGGAGAGCGCGCCGGCCACCGCGGGCACGCGGGCCGCGGCCCCCGCTCCGGCCCCGGCGCCGTCGGCGGGCAGCGGCGGCAGCGGTGCCGCGCAGACCGCGGTGCAGACGGCGCTGGCCCAGGTGGGCGACCCCTACGTGTGGGGCGCCGGCGGGCCGAACGCCTTCGACTGCTCGGGCCTGACCCAGTACGCCTACGCCGCGGCCGGCATCAGCCTCCCGCACTCCAGCAGCATGCAGTCGCGCATGGGCACCGCCGTCTCGCGGGCGGACCTGCAGCCGGGTGACCTGATCTTCTACTACAGCCCGGTCAGCCACGTCTCGATGTACATCGGCAACGGCCAGATGGTGCACGCCTCCACGTCGGGGCAGCCGGTGAAGGTCGTGTCGGTCGACTCGATGGGCGGCATCACCGCCATGCGCCGCATCGCCTGACGGAGGACCTCCCCGCCCCCACCGCTCGCGAGCTCCCGGCGGGCCCCTGCAGGGAGGCCGTTCCAGCACGTCGCGAGGCCGAGGGCCGGTGACCCGGACGGGTCGCCGGCCCTCGGCGTCCGCCGGGGGAGCGCACGGTGCGGCACCGGCGCGCGCCTAGGATCGGCCGGGTGGGCAGGGCGGGCGGGACGAGCACCCGCCCCGGCCCCGAGGCCACCCGGCCAGACCGCACCGGCTCCCGCCGGGCCGCGCTGCTGGTCGCGCTCGTGCTCGGCGCGGCGCTCGTCCTCGTCATCGCGCTCCGGACGCCCTGGACGCCGCTGCCCACCCCGCCCGGCGGCGCCTCCCCGGTCACCGACGACGCCGGGCTGCCCGCCGAGGTCGTCCGCCGCGCCGAGGCCCTCGCCGCCGACATCCGTCCCGCGTCGCTGACCAACCTGGTGCTCGGGCTCGCGGTCTCGGCGCTGCTCGGCCTCACCCGCCTGGGCAGCCGCCTGGTCACCGCGGTCGGCCGGGCGGGAGGCCGCCGCTGGCCGCTCACCGTGCTGCTCGGCACGGTCACGCTGGTCGTCGTCGGCCGGCTGGCGACGCTGCCGATCTCCGCCTACGGCGAGGTCGTGCGGCACCGCTACGGGCTGTCCACGCGCTCCTGGCCGCTGTGGCTGCGCGACGTCGCGGTCTCCACCGCCATCGACGCCGGGCTCACCGCCCTGGGCCTGCTGGTGCTCGTCGCGCTGGCCCGCCGCGCCCCCCGCGCCTGGTGGGCGTGGGCGGCCGGCGGCGCGGCCGCGCTGGTCGTCGTCGGCTCCTTCCTCTACCCGGTGGTCATCGAGCCCGCGTTCAACAGCTTCACGCCGCTGCCGGCCGGCGAGCTGCGCACCGACCTGCTCCGGCTGGCCGAGGAGAGCGGCTCCCCGGTCGAGGACGTCCTGGTCGCCGACGCGTCCCGGCGGACGACGTCGCTCAACGCCTACGTGTCCGGGTTCGGCTCGACCCGCCGGGTGGTGCTCTACGACACCCTGCTGGCCGACGTCCCCCCGGACGAGATCGAGTCGATCGTCGCCCACGAGCTCGGGCACGTGGCCACCGACGACGTCCTGACCGGCACGCTCATCGGGGCGCTCGGCGCGGCCGCCGCCGTCGCCCTGCTCGGCTGGCTCCTGACCTGGGCGCCGCTGCTGCGCCGCGCCGGCGCGGACTCGGCGGGCGACCCGCGCGTGGTGCCGCTGGTGCTGCTCCTCGTCGCGGTGGGGTCCCTCGTGTCGACGCCGGTGCAGAACCTCGTCTCCCGGCACGTCGAGGCCCGGGCGGACCTGGCCGCGCTCGACCTCACCCGGGACGCCGCCGCCTTCATCGAGATGCAGCGCCGGCTGGCCGAGACCAACGTCTCCGACCCGAGCCCGCCGGCGCCGTGGCAGTGGTTCTTCGGCTCCCACCCGACGGCGGCCGAGCGGGTCGCGATGGCCGAGGACTGGCTGCGGCGGGGCGACCGGTGAGCGACCGCGGCCGCACGCTCGTCGTCACCAACGACTTCCCGCCGCGGCAGGGCGGCATCCAGACCTTCGTCGCGGCGCTGCTCGAGCGCCGCCCGCCGGACTCCCTCGTCGTGCTGGCCTCCCGCTCACCGGGCTGGGAGGCGTACGACGCGCGGCTGCCCTACCGGGTGGTCCGGCAGCGGACGGCGGTGCTGCTGCCCACGCCGGCGACCGCCCGGGCCGCGACGGCCCTGGCCGCCGAGCACGGCTGCGACACCGCCTTCTTCGGCGCGGCCGCGCCGCTGGGCCTTCTGGCGCCCACCCTCCGCGACGCCGGGGTGCGGCACCTGGTCGGCGCCACCCACGGGCACGAGACCGGCTGGGTGGCGCTGCCCGGCGCCCGCCGGCTCATGCGCCGCATCGCCAGCGGCCTGGACGTGCTGACCTACATCAGCGAGTACACCCGCAGCCGCCTGGAGCCGGCGCTCGGCGGGTGCACCCGGCTGGCGCAGCTGTCGCCCGGGGTCGACGTCGACCGGTTCACCCCCGCGGTCGACGGCACCGCGGTGCGGCGGCGGCACGGGCTGGGGGAGTCGCCGGTCGTCGTCTGCGTGTCCCGGCTGGTGCCGCGCAAGGGGCAGGACGTGCTCGTGGCCGCCTGGCCGCAGGTCCTCGCGCGGCACCCGGGCGCGCGGCTCCTGCTGGTCGGCGGCGGCCCGGACGAGGCCCGGCTGCACCGCGCGGTGGCCGACCGGCGGCTCGGCGACTCGGTGGTGCTCACCGGCCCGGTGACCCCGGACCGGCTGCCCGAGCACTACGCGGCGGGGGACGTGTTCGCCATGCCCTGCCGCACCCGCCGCGGCGGCCTGGACGTCGAGGGCCTGGGCATGGTCTACCTGGAGGCCGCCGCCGTCGGGCTGCCCGTCGTCGCGGGCACCTCGGGCGGGGCGCCGGAGGCGGTGCGCGACGGCGAGACCGGCACGGTCGTCCCCGACCCGCGCTCCCCGGACGCGGTCGCCGCCGCGGTCACCGCGCTGCTCGACGACCCGGCCCGGGCGCGGGCCATGGGCACCGCCGGGCGGGCGTGGGTGGAGCGGCGCTGGTCGTGGACGACGATCGCCGCGCAGTTCGCCGGGCTCCTGGAGCCCCGCGACGACTGAGCCCCGCGACGACCGGGCCCCGCGACGACCGAGCCCCGCGACGACCGAGCCCCGCGACGACCGGGCCCCGCGACGACCGAGCCCCGCCCCACGCAGCGGCGGGACGGGGCTCGGTCGGTCCGGTTCAGCTGTTGTAGAGGGCCTCGACCTCCTGGTCGAACTCCTTCACGACCACCGCGCGCTTGAGCTTCAGGCTCGGCGTCAGCATCCCGTTGTCCTCGGTGAAGTCCGTGGCGAGGACGCGGTACTTCTTGATCGCCTCGGCCTGGGACACCGCCCTGTTGGCGTCGGCGACGGCGGCGTCGATCTCGGCCCTGACCTCGGGGTCGTCGACGAGCGCGGAGGCCGGGGTGTCGGCCGGCTTGCCCTTGCTCTCCAGCCAGGCGGGCAGGGCCTCGGCGTCCAGGGTGATGAGCGCCGCGATGAACGGCCGCTGGTCGCCGACGACGATGCACTGGCTGACCAGCCGGTGGGCGCGCAGCCGGTCCTCGAGCACCGCGGGGGCGACGTTCTTGCCGCCGGCGGTCACCAGGATCTCCTTCTTGCGGCCGGTGATCCGGGTGAAGCCGTCGGCGTCGATCTCGCCGATGTCCCCGGAGTGGAACCAGCCGTCGGGGTCGATCGCCTCGGCGGTGGCCTGCTCGTTCCTCCAGTAGCCGCGCATGACGACGCCGCCGCGGATGAGGATCTCGCCGTCGTCGGCGATCCGGAACGAGACGCCGGGCAGCGGGCGGCCGACCGTGCCGATCCGCAGTGCGCGGTCGTGGTTGACCGAGGCGGCGGCGGTGGTCTCGGTGAGGCCGTAGCCCTCGTAGACGGTGACGCCGGCGCCGCGGAAGAAGTGGCCGAGCCGCTCGCCGAGCGGGGCGCCGCCGGAGATGGCGCCGAGGCAGCGGCCGCCGAGAGCGGCGCGCAGCTTGCTGTACACCAGCCGGTCGAACACCGCGTGCTGGACGCGCAGGCCGAGGCTCGCGCCGCCGGTGTCCTGGGCGCGGGACCAGGCGATGGCCACCTGGGCGGCCCGGTCGAAGATCCTCCCCTTGACCGGGCTGTCCGCCTCGGCCTTGGCCTTGGCCTGGTTGAAGACCTTCTCGAACACGCGCGGGACGGCCAGGACGAACGTCGGCCTGAACCCGCCGAGGTCCTCGACCAGGTTCTTCACGTCCGGCGTGTGGCCGATGACGGTGCGGGTCTTCACCGCGCCGACCTGCATGACGCGGGCCAGCACGTGCGCCAGGGGGATGAACAGCAGCAGCGAGCCCTGCACGTTCATGAACCGGTCGAGCAGGCTCATGCCGTTGCCGACCTCGAACAGGAAGTTGCCGTGGGTGAGCTCGCAGCCCTTGGGGCGGCCGGTGGTGCCCGAGGTGTAGATGAGCGTCGCCAGGCTGTCGGCGTTCAGCGTCGCGCGGCGGGCCTCGAGCTCGCTGTCGGGGACGGCCTCACCGGCGGCGGTGAGCGTGCCGACGGCGTCGTCCTCGATGACGTACAGCGGGCCGAGGTCGGGGGCCTGGTCGCGCACCGAGTCGACGGCGGTGGCGTGCTCGGCCTTCTCGACGATCGCGGCGACCGCGCCGGAGTCGGAGAGGATCCAGGCGACCTGGTCGGGGCTGGAGGTCTCGTACACCGGGACGGTGACCGCGCCGGCCGTCCAGATGGCGAAGTCGATGACGGTCCACTCGTAGCGGGTCTTGGCCTGCAGCGCGACCCGGTCGCCGGGCTGCACGCCCGCGGCGACCAGCCCCTTCGCGACGCCGGCCACCTGCTCACCGAACTCCCGCCAGGTGACGTCGACCCAGCGGCCGTCCCGCTGCCTGCGCAGGCCGACCTCGTCGCCGTGCTCGGCGACGTTCTCCGCCAGCATGTCGGTGAGCGCCTCCGAGGCACCCACCTCGGTCGTCGCCGGGACGCTGTACTCGCGCACGCTCCGTCCTCTCCTCCCCGTGCGGCCGGGGCGCCGCTGCCCGCGGTCCCCGCGCGGGACACGTCCCGCCGAATCTACCGGCTGGGGCTACCGGTGAGTAGCCGTGCCCGGTCCACCCACCCTGCGTCTTCCGGGTGAACGGCTAGCCTCAGGCGCATGGCGGAGCAGTCCACCCAGTCGATCGTCGTCTCCGCGCCGGCGGCCGAGGTGATGGCCGTGATCGCCGACTTCGAGGCGTATCCGCAGTGGGTCAAGGCGGCCCGGACCGTCGAGGTGCAGGAGCGCGGGCCCGACGGCCGCGCCCGCCGCGTCCGGTTCGTCATCGACGCGACCGTCCTCACCGACGAGTACGTCCTCGACTACGCCTGGGACGACGACCGGCAGGTCTCCTGGACCCTGGTCACCAGCAAGATCATGAAGCGGCAGGACGGCTCGTACACGCTGCGCGAGACCGGTGGCGGCACCGAGGTGACCTACCGGCTCGCCGTGGACATCGGTGTCCCCATGCTCGGGATGATGAAGCGCCGCGCGGAGAAGGTCATCCTCGACACCGCGCTCAAGGAGCTCAAGAAGCGCGTCGAGGGCTGAGCCCGTGCGCACGCTGCTCCTCACCGGCCCCGGCGGGGCCGGCACGACCACCCTCGCCGCCGCGGCCGCGGTGCGCGCCGCCCGGGACGGGCGCCGGGTGGTGCTGGTGACCCGCCAGCCGGTCCCCGACGGGACGGCGGCGGCGGGCGTCGAGGTGGTCGTCGCCGAGCCGCAGGCCGGGCTCGAGGCGCTGTGGGCCGAGCGGGTGGCGGGCCCGGCGTCGGCGGTGCCCGACCTCGAGCTGCCGCCCGCGACCTCGGTGGTGCCGCTGCCCGGCGCCGGCGAGCTCGGCGTCCTCGCCGCGCTCGGCCGGGTGCGGCCGGACACCGACCTCGTCGTCCTCGACGCCGGGCCCCTGCCCGCCGCCACGGGGCTGGTCGCCCTGCCCGGCGCGCTGCGGTGGTGGCTGCAGCAGGTGCTGACCACCCGCGTGCGGGTGCTCGCCGCCGTCCGCACCGCCGCCGTCCGCGCCGGCACGGTGCGCCGCGGCGCCGCCGACCTCGCCCTCGACGCGGTGCCCGACCTCGAGGCGCTGCTCGACCGGCTGCGCCTGACCGACCCCGCCGCCACCGCGGTCTGGCTGGTGGGCCGGCCGCGGCCCTCCGCCGTCGCCGCGCTGCGGACCGCGACCACCGCCCTGGCCGTGCACGGACAGCGCCCGGTGGGCGTGCTCGCCCGCCGGCTACCCGCGGCCGGGCCGGCGGACTGGGCGGTCGCCCGGGCCGCCGAGGAGGAGGCCGCGCTCGCCGGGCTGGCCGGGATCGCGCCGGTGCGGGACGTCGCCGAGGCCCCGGTCGAGCCGGCCGGCGCCGAGGCGCTCGCCGCGCTGCTGCCCGACCTGCCCGACCCGCCCGGGCCCGCGGGCGACCCCGCCCCGCCGGTGCCCGCACCGGAGCGCGTGGACGGCGGGTGGCGGCTGACGCTCCCGCTGCCCTTCGCCGAGCGCGCCGGGGTGCGGCTCACCCGCTGGGACGACGACCTGGTGGTCACCGCCGCCGGCACCCGCCGCTCGCTCCGCCTGGACCCCCTGCTGCGCCGGTGCGTGGTCACCTCGGGCACCCTGGCCGACCCGGGCACCGCCGCCGCGCGGCTGGAGGTCGGCTTCGCCGCCGACCCGCAGCAGTGGCCGGCCGACCTGCTGGCGGCCGTCGGGGCGGACGGTGCGGAGGGAGCACCGTCGAGCGGTGCGGCGGACGGCCCGGCGGACGACAGGGGGACACGGTGAGCGAGGGAGCCGACTGGCTCGATCAGGCGCGGCGGCTGGCCGCCGGGCTGGGACAGGCCTGGGCCGAGACCGGCGCCGCCGCGGAGGGGGAGACGCCCGGGCACGAGCCGGGCGGGGACTGCCGCTGGTGCCCGCTGTGCCGGGCGGCCGCCGTCGCCCGCCGGCCGGACGTCAGCGAGGCGCTCGCCGACCTGCTGACCAGTGCCGCGGGCGCCCTGCGGTCGGGAGCCGCCCCGTCGGCGCCGCCCGCGCCGGAGCCGGCCCCGACGCCGGAGCCGGAGCCGGCGCAGGTCCAGCACATCGAGCTCGGCTGAGTGGCCGGCGACCGCACCGGTCCCGCCGCCCTGCCCGCGCTCGGCGTCGACGTCGGCGGGACCAAGGTGGCCGGCGGCGTCGTCGCGCCGGACGGGACGGTGCTGGACACCGCCCGCCGCTCGACGCCGACCGCGTCGGTGACCGAGACCGAGGCCGCGATCGCCGGGGTGGTCGAGGAGCTCGCCGTCCGGCACGGCGGCCCGCTGGCGGCGGTCGGCGTCGGCGCGGCCGGCTGGTTCGACCGCACCGGCGACGTCGTGCTGTTCAGCCCGCACCTGGCCTGGCGGCACACCGCCCTGCGCCGCGACCTCGCCGCCCGCCTGCAGCGGCCGCTGTGGGTGGGCAACGACGCCGACGCCGCCGCGTGGGCCGAGTACCGCTTCGGCGCCGCGCGGGGGGCCGAGCTGGCCCTGTGCATCACCCTCGGCACCGGCATCGGCGGCGGGATCGTCGCCGGCGGCCGGCTGCAGCGCGGCGCGCACGGGGTGGCGGGGGAGTGGGGGCACATGCGGGTGGTCCCCGACGGGCGGCTGTGCGCCTGCGGCAACCGCGGCTGCTGGGAGCAGTACGCCAGCGGCAGCGCCCTGGCGACCACCGCCCGCGAGGTGGCCACCCGCTCGCCGGCCGCGGCGGCCCGGCTGCTCGACCGCGTCGACGGCGACCCGGCGCAGCTGAGCGGCGAGGATGTGGCCCGCGCCGCGGCCGACGGCGACCCGGTGGCGCTCAGCCTGGTGAGCGACGTCGGGGAGTGGCTCGGCCAGGGCATCGCCGACCTGGCCAGCGTCCTCGACCCGGACGTCGTCGTCATCGGCGGCGGGGTGAGCGTGCTCGGCGACATGGTGCTCGACCCGGCGCGCGAGCGGCTCGGGCGCGCGCTGCCCGGACGCGGCTTCCGGCCCGGCCCGCGGGTGGTCGCCGCGGCGCTCGGCGCCTCGGCCGGCCTGGTCGGCGCGGCGGACCTCGCTCGCGCGGCGGTCTGCGCCGGGCTCTAGACGACGGCCCCGTCGTCGCCGTCGTCGTCGCGGTCGCGCATCCGGGACAGCGCCAGGGCGGCGCTGCCGACCAGGGCCGCGACGCCGAGCACCAGGCCGGTCTCGGTCCTCAGGCCCAGCACGCCCGGCGCGCCGACCAGCACCACGCCGGCCGCGGCGAGCAGCACCGCGTAGAGGGTCGACGGCGAGGGCATCGGCACCGGCGGGGCCGGCGGGGGCTCGTAGTGCTCCTCGGCGAGCGGGTCGTCCTCGTCGTCGTCGGCCGGCGGCGCGGCGGGCCGGACGACGGCGGGCTCCGCGGGGTCGGCGTCCTCGACGACGGTGCGCCCGTGCTCGGCCTCGTAGGCGGCGACGATGCGCGCCCACTCGGCGTCCTCGTCGAGGTCGCGCCGCAGCGGGCGCCGCTCGGCCGCGGGACCGCCGGCGGGGGCGTGGTCGTCGGCGTGCCGCTCGACCAGGGACCGGCCCTCGCCCAGGCGGGTGCGGTCGACGAACAGCCGGTCGGCCGGCGGGCTGGGGAGGAAGACGGTGCGGGTGTAGGGCCCGACGTCGGCGGCCGGCTCCAGGTAGGCGGCGATGCCGGCGTCGCGCAGCACGTCGAGCAGGTGCTCGCCCACGCGCGGGTCGACGTCGCGCAGCGGCGCCCAGAGCGCGGCGTCCAGGCCGTTGTCGCGGCGGCCCCGCCCGCGCCGCGGCCCCGTCACGCCGCGGCTCCCCGGGGGAGCGGCCGGTCAGCAGCCACGGTGGTCCTCCTCCGGGGTCGGGCGCGGGTGCGGCCGGGACGACGCGCGGAGCCGATTGTCGCCGGGGCACCCGGATCCCTAGTCTGGCAGTTCGACAGGGAGGCGTGTTGTTCTACTGGTTCCTCAAGTTCGTGGCCATCGGGCCGGTCGTGAAGCTCGTGTTCCGCCCGCGGGCCGAGGGGCGCGAGCACGTCCCGGCCGACGGCGCCGCGATCCTGGCCAGCAACCACCTCTCGGCCTCGGACTGGATCTTCATGCCGCTGTCGCTGCGGCGCCGGGTCACCTTCCTGGCCAAGCAGGAGTACTTCACCGGCACCGGCGTCAAGGGGTGGCTGCAGCGGGCCTTCTTCTCCGGCGCGGGGCAGGTGCCCATCGACCGCTCCAGCGCCACGGCCGCCGAGGACGCGATCCGCACCGGCCTCCGGATGCTGCGGGAGGGCCGGCTGCTGGGCATCTACCCCGAGGGCACCCGCTCGCCCGACGGCCGCCTGTACCGCGGCAAGGTCGGCGTGGCGCGGATGGCGCTGGAGACCGGCGTGCCGGTCGTCCCGGTGGCGATGGTCTACCGGCCGCGGCGGATGCCGTTCGGCAGGAAGCTGGTCCGCGTGTGCGTGCGCTTCGGCGAGCCGCTGGACTTCTCCCGCTACGAGGGCCTGGCCGGCGACCGCTTCGTCGAGCGGTCCATCACCGACGAGATCATGTACGAGATCATGACGATGTCGGGCCAGGAGTACGTCGACGTCTACGGCGCCACCGTCAAGAAGTCGATGCAGGCCACCGGCGCCAGCGCCTCCGACGTCGTCGGGCGGCTGCAGCCGCCGGCCGGCGAGGCAGGCGACCGGGCGCCGGACACCCTCGCCGGCTGAAGGACCCCGCACGCCTCGCAGGCGCAGGCGGAGGGCCCCGAGGAGTGGCCGTCCCAGCAGGTCACCTCCGGAGCAGTCGCTCCAGCAGGTCGGTGAGCAGGGCCAGCAGCTCCTCGCGGCTGGTCGCGGGCTCGCGCACCCACTGGTGCACGAGGTCCTCGGTGAAGGCGAACCACGAGCGCACCAGCTGCCGGCGCAGCGGGTCCTCGAGCCCGCCGAGCGCGCCGATGCCGAGGTCGACCAGCGCCTCGCGGGTCTCCTCGTAGACCTCGGCCACCCACGGGTCGCCGCCGGCCGCGCCGCGGACGAACGCCAGGTGCGACTCCCGGTAGGTCTCCACCCAGCCGACGTAGCGGTCGAGCATCCACGCCGGGCGCTCCGCGGCCGGCAGGTCCGCCGGCGGGGTGAGGTGGGCGCGCAGCAGGTCGGCCGCCGCGCGCGTCACGGCCTGGTAGTACTCCCGCTTGGACGGGAAGTAGTGGAACAGCAGGCTGCGGCTGATGCCGGCCCGCCGGGCCACCTCGTCGATGGTCATCTCCTGCACCGGCGTGGTGGGCAGCAGCTGCAGGCCGATGCCGACCAGCTGCTCCCGCCGGTCGGCGGCCGACCGGCGGGAGCGCGCGGGGGGAGACGACACCGGCGCCCGGCTCAGGCGGCGGCCCGGGACGCCGCGGCGTCGGTGAGCAGCCGCGCGATCGACGCGGTCACCAGCGACGGCCGCTCGTTCGGGAGCATGTGCCCGGTCCGCGGGACCACCTGCACGTGCGCGCCGGGCAGGGCCTCGGCGAGCCGGCGGGTGTGGCGCACGGGGGTCAGCTTGTCGGAGTCGCCGACCAGCACCTCGACCGGCACGCGGGTCAGCGCGGCGAGCTCGGCGTGCTCGTCGTGCTCGAGCAGCGCGGGCAGGAACGCGGTGAACGCCCGCACGGTGGTCGCGTGCACGATCTCCGCCCCCGCGCGCACCATCGCGTCGGTGGCGTCGGCGCCGTAGAGCAGGTCGCGCACGACCGCCCGGTGCCGCGGGTGCTCCGGCGGCACCAGCCGGCGCAGCCGCTCGACGACGCGGGCGCCGGCCAGCGCCAGCGCCAGCGCGCCGGGGGTGAGCCGCTGCCGGACCCGCTCGGCGCGGGTGCGCGGCGGCCGCTGCAGGTCCCCGGCCGACGTCGACACGAGCGCGACGCCGAGCACCCGGTCGCCGAACAGCTCGGGCCGGGCCGCGGCCAGGCACATGACCGTCATCCCGCCCATCGAGTGCCCGGCCAGCACCACCGGGCCGGACGGCGCCAGCTGGTCGAGCACCGCGGCGAGGTCGGCGCCCAGCCGGTCGACCGAGACGTCCGCGGTGCCCCAGCCGGAGCGGCCGTGGCCGCGCTGGTCGTAGCGGACCAGGCGCAGCCGGCCGTCGGCGACCTGCGGGGTGAGCAGCGCGGCGACGTCGTCCCAGGCGGCCTGCGCCAGCGTCCAGCCGTGCACGAGGACCAGGGTGACCGGGGCGTCGTCGGGACCCTCGACGGTGGCGTGCAGCAGGGCGCCGTCGGGGGTGGCGACGGCGGCGGTGCGGCGCAGGCGCGGGGGAGCGGTCGTGCTCACGCGGCCACCTCCGGGGTGCGGGCGGGCACGCCGGCGGGGGTGCCGACGTAGTTCTCCCGGTCCAGCCGCCGGGTCAGCCTCCGGAAGCGGAAGGTGAAGTCCGGCCAGAGCGTGGTGTTGTGGCCGTGCCGGTCGAGGTACCAGCTGCCGCAGCCGCCGGCCAGCCACACCGTGCCGCGGGACCGGCGGGCGACGAGCTCGCGGTAGGCCTCCTGCGCCTCCGGGGTGGTCTCGAGGGTGTCCAGGCCCTCGGCGGCCATGGTGCGCAGCGCGTCGTCGACGTAGGCCACCTGCGACTCGATCATGTAGACCATCGACGTGTGGCCGACGCCGACGTTCGGCCCCACCAGCAGGAACAGGTTGGGGAAGCCGGCGACGGTGCTGCCCCGGTTGGTGACCATGCCCCCGTCCCACACCTGCGCGAGGGTGCGGCCGTCGCGGCCGGTGATCCGCCGGGCGATCGGCAGGTCGGTGACGGAGAAGCCGGTGGCCAGCACGATCGTGTCGGTGGGCCGCTCGACGCCGTCGACGGTGACGACCGAGTGCGGCCGGACCTCGGCGATGCCCGCGGTGACCAGCTCGACGCCGGGTGCCGACACCGCCGGGTAGTAGTCGTTGCTGATCAGGATCCGCTTGCAGCCGATGGTGTAGTCCGGCGTCAGCGCCTCGCGCAGCCGCGGGTCCCGGACCTGCCGCTCCAGGTGCGCCTTCGTCACCCGCCCCACGGGCGTCAGGAACCGCCGGTCCTTGGCCAGGCCGAGGACGAGGAACTCGCGGGCCAGGTACAGCACCGCGCGGACCAGCCGCTGGAAGCCGGGGACCAGCCGGTACAGCCGCTGTACCCACGGGGACACCGGGTGGTCGGTGCGCGGCACGATCCACGGGGGCGTGCGCTGGTAGACGGCGAGGCTGCCGACGCGCGGCTGGATCGCGGGGACGATCTGGACGGCCGAGGCGCCGGTGCCGACGACGGCGACCCGCTCGCCGGTGAGGTCGTGGTCGTCGTCCCAGCGCGCCGAGTGCACGACGGTGCCCCGGAAGGAGTGCAGCCCCGGGATGTCGGGCCGGTGCGGGTCGGCCAGCGCACCGGCGGCGGAGACGAGCACCCGGGCGCGGAACCGGCCGGCCGTCGTCTCGACGTCCCAGCGGCGGTCGGCGTCGTCCCAGCGGGCGGCGGTGACCTCGGCGCCGAAGACGCAGTGCCGCCGGACGTCGAACCGGTCGGCGGTGGCCTGCAGGTAGGCCTGGATCTCCGGCTGCTCGGAGTAGGAGCGCGGCCAGTCCGGGTTGGGCGCGAAGGAGAAGGAGTAGAGGTTGGACTGCACGTCGCAGGCGGCGCCGGGGTAGTGGTTGTCGCGCCAGGTGCCGCCGACGTCGTGCGCCCGCTCGAGCAGCACGAAGTCGGTCTCGCCGCGCTGCCGCAGCCGGATCGCCATGCCCAGGCCCGCGAACCCGGAGCCGATGATCGCCACCCCGACCTCCCGGGTGTCCTCCGCGCCCGGGGCGGGCCTGTCCAGCGTGCTGGTCACCGGGTGCTCCTCCTGCGACGACGTCCGGCTTGCTGAGCAACGGTCGACAAGCTACAACCCTCGTTGAGCAGTGCTCAACACGAGCGGCCGAGACCCAGGGAGCACCGATGGCGCTGTCGCCCCGCAGGAGGACCCGCACACCGCTGGCCGGGAGGGCCGTGCTGGTCACCGGCGCCGCCCGCGGCATCGGCGCCGAGCTGGCCCGCCGGGCCGCCGCCCGCGGCGCCCGGGTGGCGCTGGCCGGTCTCGAGCCCGAGCTGCTGGCCCGCGTCGCCGACGAGCTCGGCCCCGGGCACCTGTGGGTGGAGTGCGACGTCACCGACCCCGAGGCGCTGCGGGCCGCCGTCGCCCGCACCGTGGACACCTTCGGCGGCCTCGACGTCGTCGTCGCCAACGCCGGGATCGCCCCGCTCACCACGGTGATGACGAGCTCGGCGCACGCGCTGTCCCGGACGATCGAGGTGAACCTGACCGGCGCGGTGCTGACCGCGCACGCCGCGCTGCCCGAGGTGGCGGAGCGGCGCGGGCACGTGCTGCTGGTGAGCTCGGCGGCGGCCTTCACCGTGCTGCCGGGCATGAGCGCCTACTGCGCGGCCAAGGCCGGGCTGGAGCGCTTCGGCGACGCGCTGCGGCTGGAGGTGGCCCACCGCGGCGTCACCGTGGCCAGCGCCCACCCGACCTGGATCGACACCGACCTGGTGCGCGACACCGAGGCGGCGCTGCCCACCTTCGCCGCCACCCGCCGGTCGCTCCCGGGGCCGCTGGGCGCGTACACGTCGGTGGAGGACTGCGCCGAGGCGCTGGTGGAGAACCTGGAGACCCGCGGCCGCCGGGTGTTCGTGCCGCGCTCGGTCGGCGTCGTCTCGGCGCTGCGCCAGGCGGTCACCGGCGCGGTGGCGGAGAAGCTGATGATCCGCCTGTCGGCCGCGCGGGTGCCGCAGCTCGAGCGGGACGTCGCCGCGCTGCAGGGCCGGGAGTTCGGCCGGTCCTCGGTCGGCGGCCGCCGGGCCGGCTGAGCGCACCTACGGTGGGCGGCGTGCGGCGGTACTTCTACGACACCGAGTTCATCGAGGACGGGACGACGATCGACCTCGTCTCGATCGGCGTCGTCGACGAGACCGGCCGGGAGTTCTACGCCGTCAGCACCGAGTTCGACGAGCGCCGGGCCATCCCGTGGGTGCGCCGCAACGTGCTCGACCAGCTCCCGCCGCCGTCGGACCGGGCCTGGCGCAGCCGCCGGCGCATCCGCGACGACCTGCTCGCCTTCCTCACCGGCCCGGGGGAGGAGGTCGAGCTGTGGGCGTGGTTCGCCGCCTACGACCACGTGGCGCTGGCCCAGCTGTGGGGGCCGATGACGGCGCTGCCGCGGGCGGTGCCGCGGTTCACCCGGGAGCTGCGGCAGCGGTGGGACGACGCCGGCCGGCCCGAGCTCCCGCCCAGGCCGGCCGGCACGCACGACGCGCTCGTCGACGCCCGCTACAACCTCGCCCGCTGGAACGCGATCGAGGCCGCCCGGGCCCGCTGAGCAGGGCCCGGACGGCCTCGACGGGTGCACCCCCGCGGAGGTGCGCGGCTACACCGTGAAGACGGCGAGCAGGCGGGTGAGCTCCTGGGACAGCCCGTCGAGCTCCACCGCGGCGGCGTGCGCCCGCTCGACGTCGTCGGCGCTGTCCCGGGCGTCGGTGCTGACCGTGGTGAGCGTGGCGGACACCGAGCCCGCGCCCTCGGCGGCCGCGGCGACGCTGCGGGTGAGCTCGCGGGTGGTCGCCGACTGCTCCTCCACCGCGCTGGCGATGGTGAGCTGGTGGTCGTTCATCGCGTGCACGACCTCGGCGATGCGGGTGATCGAGCCGACCGCGGCGCCGGTGTCGGCCTGGATGGCCTCGACCTTGCGGGCGATGTCGTCGCTGGCCCGGGCGGCCTCCTGCGCGAGCTCCTTGACCTCGTTGGCCACGACGGCGAAGCCCTTGCCCGCCTCACCGGCGCGGGCGGCCTCGATGGTCGCGTTGAGCGCGAGCAGGTTGGTCTGCTCGGCGACGGCGGCGATGACGCGCACCACCTCGCCGATCTCCGCGGAGCTGGTGCCCAGCGCGGCGATCGCGCCCTCGGTCCGGCGGGCGAGCTCGGTGGCCTGCCGGCCCACCTGCGCGGCCTCGGCGGCGCTGCGGGCGATGTCGGTGATCGACAGGCCCATCTCCTCCGCGCCGGCCGCGGCCGCGGACACGCCGGCGCTGATGTCGCTGGCCGCGGCGTGCGCCGACTGCGCCTGGTCGCGGCTGCGGGCGGCGCGGGTGGCGAGCCCGTCGGCGACCGCGGCCACGCCCGACGCCGACGCCGCCACCTGGCGGGCGCAGCCGCCGATGTCGCGCACGGTGCCGGCGACCTTCTCCACGAACCGGTTGAACGCCGCGGACAGCTGGCCGACCTCGTCGTCGCCGCTGACCGTCATGCGCTGGGTCAGGTCCCCCTCGCCGTCGGCGATCTCGGCCATGCGGGCGCGCAGCTGGTGCAGCGGCGCGGTGAGCCGGCGGCCCAGCTGCCAGGCGACGACCCCGCCGAGCAGCGCGACGAGGACGGCGGCGAGGACCAGCGCGGTGACCATGGCGGCGCGGCCGTCGGCGAGCCGGTCGACCGGGCCGGTGAAGTCGGCGTCGCGGGCGATCGTGACCAGCACCCAGTCCCACGGCGCGTAGTAGGTGACGGTCGCGGTGCTCGCGCCGGCCTCGGGGTCGGTGAAGCGCACGGTCGCCTGCGCGCCGTCCTCCAGCGCCACGGCGGCCTCGACGATCTCCCGGGCGTAGGGCTTCCCGTCGGCGTCGGTCGCGTCGACGAGCTGCTCGCCGTCGCGCTCGCCGCCGGGGCTGACCAGCACGGTGCCGGCCCGGTCGCCGGTGCCGCCCCAGACCTCCACGTGCCCGTTCTCGCCGACCCGGGTGGCCTCGAGGCTCTCCCGCAGCGCCGGGATGGACTGCTGCTTCTCGCCCACGTAGAGCATGCCGACCAGCTGGCCGGCCCGGTCGAGCAGCGGCGTGTAGGCGGCGACGTACCAGGAGTCGACGACGAAGGCGTTGCCCCGGTAGGTCTGCCCGGCGGTGACCGCCGAGACGACGGGGTTCGGCGTGCCGTCGGGGTCGGTGGCCGGGATGTAGGTGCCGATCGCGCGGGTGCCGGTGGCCGACGTGACGTTGGTGGCCACGCGCAGCATGTCGCCCGACGGCGTCCGCTGGAAGATCGTCGCGGTGCCGCCGACCAGCGCCTCGACCTGGTCCACGACGGCGGTGGGCACGGCGGGGTCGGCGTTCTGGCCGAGCCACGCGCCGCCGACGGTCACCCGCGGCAGGTCCACCGGCGTGACCTCCCCGGAGAGCTGGTTCCGCGCCTCCCAGCGCACCGGCCCGCCGGGGCCGCCCACGGCCAGCCCGCCGGAGCGGGCGAGCACGTCGAGGGCGACGGCGAGCTGGCTGTCGACCCGCGCGGCGGTGGACTGGCCCTGGGTGGCGACGACGTCCCGCACGCCGGCCGCGGTGCGCGCGACGCTCTCCTCGACCAGCTCGGTCACCGACTCCTGCGTGGTGTCGGCGAACCGCGCGCTCTGCCACGCGCTCACCCCGGCCATCGCGCCGCCGGTCGCCGCCACGCTGGCGACGGCCAGCGCGACCACCTTCGTCCTGATGCCCCACCGTCCGAGCACGCCGTCCCCCTCCCGGCCCGGGCAGAGCGCCCGGCACCGCGCCGCAGCGTCGGCAGGGCGCGGCCGGTCCTGTACCGGAACCGGCGGCGTCGGGGCGGCTGGGGCGGGTGGGGCGGACCGTGACTCAGGCGGGTCCGAGCACGGCCTGGGTCTGGGTGACCGAGGCGACCGGGCGCCCGTCGTCGTCGGTCACCTCGGTGAGGACGACGACCGTCGAGCGGCCGACGTGCAGCGGGCGGGCGGTGGCGTGCGCGGTCCCGCCGCGGACCGCGCGCAGGAGCGACGTCGACGAGGCGAGGGTCGACGTCGAGGCCCCGGGCGGCAGGTTGAGGAAGGCGCACACCGCGCCGACGGTGTCGGCCAGCGTCATCAGCGCCCCGCCGTGCAGCACCCCGCCTGCGGTGCACCGCTGCGGCGCCCACGGCAGCCGGCCGGCCACCTCGCCGGGCCCGGCCCGGTCCAGCTCGACGCCGGTGGCGACGGCGAAGGGCATCAGCGCGAGCAGTTCGGCGGGGTCCACGCCGGCGATCCTGCCGGTTCCGGCGCGTAGACGGTGACCGCGGTCACCGATCGGGTGCAGGATCGTGCTGACCTGCGGTTCGTCCGTCCGGGAGGCGTCGTGCGCATCGGGATCCTGACCGGCGGGGGAGACTGCCCCGGCCTCAACGCGGTCATCCGGGCCGTGGTCCGGTGCGGCATCGGCTCCGGGGACGAGGTGGTCGGCTTCCGCGACGGCTGGCGCGGGCTGCTCGACGACGACGCCGTCCCCCTGGACCTGGCCGCCGTCCGCGGGCTGCTGCCCCGTGGCGGCACCGTGCTCGGCACCTCGCGCACCAACCCCTACGCCATCGACGGCGGCCCCGCGCGGGTGATGGCCACCCTCGAGCGGCACGGGATCGAGGCGCTGGTCCCGGTGGGCGGCGAGGACACCCTCGGCGTCGCCGCGAAGCTGACGGGGGAGGGGGTGCGGGTGGTCGGCGTCCCCAAGACGATCGACAACGACCTCGACGGCACCGACTACACCTTCGGCTTCGACACCGCGGTCGGCGTCGCGATGGAGGCCATCGACCGGCTGCACACCACCGGTGACAGCCACCACCGGACGCTGGTCGTCGAGGTGATGGGGCGGCACGCCGGCTGGATCGCGCTGCACGCGGGGATGGCCGGCGGCGCCACCGTCGTGCTGGTGCCCGAGCGCCCGTTCGACGTCGAGGCCGTGGTCGCGCACTGCCTGCACCGCTTCGAGTCCGGCTACTCGCCGATCGTCGTCGTCTCCGAGGGGGCGCGGCCGGCCGACGGCGACCTGGTGACCGCCACCGGCGAGCGGGACGCCTTCGGCCACGTCCGGCTCGGCGGCATCGGCGCCGCGCTGGCCGCGCTGCTCGAGGAGCGCACCGGCCGGGAGGCGCGCGCGGTGGTGCTCGGGCACATCCAGCGCGGCGGCACGCCGTCGGCGTTCGACCGGGTGCTGGCCACCCGCTTCGGCCTGGCCGCGGTCGGCGCGCTGCACGAGGGCCGCTCCGGTGTCATGGTGGCCCTGCGCGGGACCGACGTCGTCCCCGTGCCGATCGCGGAGGCGACCGCGCGGCTGAAGCTGGTCCCCCTGGAGCGGTACGCCGAGGCCGAGGTGTTCTTCGGGTGAGGAGGTGACCGCCGTACCCTCGACCGCGTGAGCCTGTCCCCATCCCCGCAGCCGGTGCCCGGTCTCGACCGGTGGCGGGAGCTCCCCGCCGCCCAGCAGCCGACCTGGCCCGATCGCGCCGCGCTCGACGGCGTCCTGAGGACGCTGTCGTCCGTGCCGCCGATCGTGGCGCCCAGCGAGGTCGACGAGCTCCGCGGCCGGCTCGCCGAGGTGGCGCAGGGCCGGGCGTTCCTGCTGCAGGGCGGGGACTGCGCGGAGACCTTCGACCTCAACACCGACGCGCACCTGCAGAGCACCACGCGCACGCTGCTGCAGATGGCCGTCGTCCTCACCTACGGCGCGAGCGTGCCGGTGGTCAAGGTCGGCCGGGTGGCCGGGCAGTACGCCAAGCCGCGCTCGTCGGACACCGACGCCCTGGGCCTGCCGTCCTACCGGGGCGACATGGTCAACTCGCTGGAGCCGGTGCTCGAGAAGCGCATCCCCGACCCGAACCGGCTGGTGCGCGCCTACGCCAACTCGGCCGCGGCCATGAACATGATCCGCGCCTACGCGCACGGCGGCCTGGCCGACCTGCACGCCGTCCACGACTGGAACAAGGACTTCGTCGCCAACTCGCCGGCCGGTGTCCGCTACGAGGTCATCGCCCGCGAGATCGACCGGGCGCTGGCGTTCATGAAGGCCTGCGGGGTCGACGACAGCGCGCTGCGCGGCGTCGAGCTCTACAACAGCCACGAGGCGCTGGTCCTCGACTACGAGGCCGCGCTGCTGCGGGTGCACGACGGCCGGCCCTACGCCGCCTCGGCGCACTTCGTGTGGATCGGCGAGCGCACCCGCCAGCTCGACGGCGCGCACGTGGAGTTCATGTCGCGCATCGCCAACCCGATCGGCGTCAAGATCGGGCCCTCCACCACCCCGGAGCAGGCCACCGAGCTGGTCGAGCGGCTGGACCCCGACGGCGTCCCGGGCCGGCTGACGCTGATCAGCCGCATGGGCAACGGCAAGATCCGCGACGTCCTCCCCGCCATCGTGGAGAAGGTCACCGCCAGCGGCCACCAGGTCGTGTGGCAGTGCGACCCGATGCACGGCAACACCCACGAGTCCTCGACCGGCTACAAGACCCGGCACTTCGACCGGATCGTCGACGAGGTCCTCGGCTTCTTCGACGTGCACCGTGCGCTGGGCACCTGGCCCGGCGGCATCCACGTCGAGCTCACCGGCGAGGACGTCACCGAGTGCCTCGGCGGGGCCATGGAGATCAGCGACGAGGACCTCAACAGCCGGTACGAGACCGCCTGCGACCCGCGGCTGAACACCGGGCAGTCCCTGGAGCTCGCCTTCCTCGTGGCGGAGATGCTGCGTGGGTAAGGACCTCGTCCTCCCCATCCCTCGCAAGCCCGGGACGAGCCTCGGGACGAGGCCGTGATCGACCTCCGGTCCGACACCGTCACGAAGCCCACCCCCGGCATGCGCCGGGCGATGGCCGAGGCCGAGGTCGGCGACGACGTCTACGGCGAGGACCCGGCGATCACCGCGCTCGAGGAGCGCGTCGCGGACCTGTTCGGCCACGAGGCCGCGCTGTTCGTGCCGTCCGGGACCATGGGCAACCAGATCGGCATGCGGCTGGTGTGCGAGCCCGGCCAGGAGGTGCTCTGCGACGCGGACGCGCACGTGGTCACCTACGAGATGGGTGCCGCGGCCGCGGTGTTCGGCATCTCCACCCGCACGGTGGTGTCCTCCGGCGGGCTGCTCGACGCCGGCGCGCTGATCGACCAGGTGCGCCCGCGCGGTGACTGGCACCTGACCGCCACCGCCGCCGTCGCCGTGGAGAACACGCACAACCGCGGCGGCGGGCGGGTGCAGCCGCTGGCCGAGCTCGAGCGGCTGTTCGCCTGGTCCCGCGACGCCGGCGTCGCCGTGCACCTCGACGGCGCCCGGATCTGGAACGCCTCCGTCGCCGCCGGCACCGACCTCGCCACCTACGGGCGGCTGGCCGACACCGCGTCGGTCTGCCTGTCCAAGGGGTTGGGCGCGCCGGTCGGGTCGGTGCTGGTCGCCTCCGCCGAGCGGATCGCCGCCGCCCGGCTGTGGCGCAAGCGCCTCGGCGGCGGCATGCGGCAGGCCGGGGTGCTGGCCGCGGCCGGGCTGTACGCCCTGGACCACCACTTCGCCCGGCTGGCCGAGGACCACGAGCACGCCCGGCTGCTGGCCAAGCGGCTGGGCGTGGACCCGGCGACGGTCGAGACGAACATGGTCGTGGTCGACGACGTCCCGGCGCCGGCCGTGGCCGAGGCCGCCAAGGCGCGCGGTGTGCTGGTGTCCCAGGTGAGCCCGCGGCGGATCCGCCTGGTCACGCACCTCGACGTCGACCGGGCCGCGGTCGACCGCGCCGGCGACGTCCTCGCCGACCTCCTCGACCGCTAGGCCCCGAGGACGGGGAGCGATCCCCACGTCCTCCCGCCGAGGACGCGCGGATCGCTCCCTACGCCGCGGAGGCCTGCAGTGGGTGGCCGTCGCGGAGGGCGCACAGCAGGGCGATGTCGCGGGCGTGGCCGCGGTCGGCGCTCGGCGTCTCGACGACGACCGGCACCCCGGCCATCGACGGGTGCGCCATCAGCTCGCCGAAGGCGCCGACGCCGATCGAGCCCTCGCCGATGGTGGTGTGCCGGTCCCGCTTGGAGCCGCGCTCGTCGAGGGAGTCGTTTGCGTGCACCAGCCCGAGCCGGCCCGGGCCCACGGTGGCCTCCAGCGCGTCCAGGATCGCCGTCGTCCCGCCCGGGGTGGCCAGGTCGTGCCCGGCCGCCCACGCGTGGCAGGTGTCCAGGCAGACGCCGACCCTCGGGTGCCAGTCCAGCGCCGCGAGGTAGGGGCCGAGGTCCTCGACGGTGGCCGCCAGCGACCGGCCGCCGCCCGCCGTCGGCTCGACCAGCAGCCGCGGGCCGTCGTCGGGGAGGGCGTCGAGCACCGGCAGCAGCCGCTCGTGCAGCTGGCGCAGCGCGGCCTCGTAGCGGTCCTCGTCGACGGCGGACCCCGCGTGCACGACGACGCCGCGCACGCCGAGCTGCACGCCGCGGGCGAGGTCGGCGGCGATCGTCTCGACGGAGCGGTCGACGGTCGCCGGGGTGGGCGAGCCGACGTTCACCAGGAACGGCGTGTGCACGAACGACGGGACGCCGCGCTCGGCCAGGCCCGCGACGAACGCGGCGTCCTGGGCGGGGTCGCCGGCCGACCGCTTCCAGCCGCGCGGGTTGCCGACGAAGACCTGCACCGCCTGCGCGCCGACGTCGTCGGTGTAGCGCAGCCCGCCGGTGGCCAGGCCCCCCGCGACCTGGACGTGCGCACCGACCGGGGTGGAGGGGGCGCCGTTCACCCGAAGCTGAGCAGCAGGCTCACCTGGCTGCCCTGGTCGACGACGGTGCCCGCGCCCGGGCTCTGCCGGTACACGCGGTCGCCGGTGATGAAGGTGGACGTGGTGACCGTCAGGCCCGCGGCCTCGAGGGCCGCGGTCGCCTCGTCCTCGCCCATGCCGGTCACGTCGGGCACGGTCACCTGCGGCACGCCGACGGAGACCTGGATGGTCACCTCGCTGCCGTAGGGCGCCTCGGTGCCCGGCCCCGGGGTGACCGCCATGACCGCCCCCGTGGGGACGTCGGCGCTGCGGCCCTCGGTGCGGACGACGGTGAAGTGCTGGGCCTCCAGGTTGGCCTGCGCGGCGTCGGCGGGCTGGCCGACGACGTTGGCGACCGCGACCGGCGCCGGCCCGCGGCTGACGAACACCGTCACCGGGTCGCCGCGCCTGACCTCCGTGCCGGCCTCGGGCTCGAAGCCGGTGACCGACCCGACCGGGATCTCCTCGTCGTAGTCCTGCTGCTCGGTGGGGACGACGGGGATGCCGGCCAGCGCCTCGCGCACCGCCTCGATCGGCTGCCCGACCAGGTCGGTGGGCACGGTGAACCGCTCGGGCCCCTTGGAGACCACCAGCTCGACGTCGCTGTTGCGGATCGCCTCGCCGCCGTCGGGGTCGGCGGCGATGACCGTGCCCTCGGGCACGGTCTCGCTGAACTGCTCCTCGGCGAAGACGGGGTCCAGGCCCGCCTCCTGCAGCAGGTCGACCGCGGCGGCGCGGTCGCTGCCGACCAGCGAGGGCACCTGCGTCCAGCGGCCGGAGCCCATCCACCAGCCGATCGCGCCGATGGTGACCGCCAGCAGCAGCACGACCGCGACGGCCAGCCGCGCGCGGCGGCGCCGCACCTGCGGGGAGACGCCGGTGCGCTGCGGCGGCGCGGGCCGCCGCCCGCCGACGTCGGCCGTCGAGCCGGTGCCCACGCTCGGCAGCAGGCTGGTGCGCCCGGCGCGGGAGGGACGGCTGCCGCCGAGCACCTCGGTGCCGGGCTCGCTGCCGTCGCCGGGGTCGCTGGGGTGCCGGCGCGGGGGCCGGTTGGTCGGGCGGATGGTGGCGGGGCCCGCGGAGCTGCGCCCGGTGGGGACCGGCACGCGGGCCAGGCCCAGGTCGCTGCGGACGTCCTCGAGGTCGGCGAGGAAGGCGCCGGCGTCGAGCGGGCGGACGGCAGGGTCGCGGCGCGTCGTCCGCTTGACCAGCTCGTCGACCTGCCACGGCACGGCCGGCACCTCGGCCGAGGGCAGGGGCACGTCGTGGTGCACGTGCTGGTAGGCCACCGCCAGCGGGGTGTCGCCGCCGTAGGGCGGGTGGCCGGTGAGCATCTCGAACAGCACCAGCCCGGCGGCGTAGACGTCGCTGCGGGCGTCGGCGCGGCCGCGCTCGAGCTGCTCGGGGGACAGGTAGGCGACCGTGCCGATGAGCACGCCGCCGGTGTGGCTGGTCTGCCCGGTGCCGGTGAGCGCGCGGGCCAGGCCGAAGTCGGCGACCTTCACCGTGCCGTCGTGGCCGATGAGCACGTTCTCGGGCTTGACGTCGCGGTGCACGATGCCGGCGCGGTGCGCGGCCGACAGCCCGGCCAGCACCGGCTCGAGGACGGCGAAGGCCTCGGCGACGGTGAGCCGGCCGCGGGCCTGCAGCAGGTCGCGCAGGGTGCGGCCGCGGACCAGCTCCATCACCAGGAAGACCAGCCCCTGGTCGCTGCCCTGGTCGCTCACCCCGACGACGTTGGGGTGGCTGAGCATCGCGGCGGCGCGCGCCTCGCGGGTGAACCGGCCGACGAACGTCGGGTCGTGCGCCAGGTGCTCGGCCATGACCTTGACCGCGACCGTGCGGTGCAGCCGGAGGTCGGTGGCGGCGTAGACGGTGGACATGCCGCCGCGCGCCAGCCGCTCCTCGAGGCGGTAGCGCCCCTCGAGGACCAGGCCGACCACGGGGTCGGTCACGGCGGTGTCCACGAGCAGGATTCTAGGAGCGCCCGGCCCGGGAGCGGTCCGCACACGCGCAGGCGGGCGGGCCGGCGCACCCTCCCGTCACACCGGTCACGGGAGGGTCCGCCCGCGTGCTCCCGCCCCGGCGGGGGTAGGCGTGCGGGCACCGACCGACGAGCGAGAGGACGAGCACGTGAGCGAGCAGACACCCGAGCCGGGCCCGCAGGACGAGGCCGGGGTCGAGCGGGGCGGGATGGACGAGGCCAGCGGCGCCCCGGTCACCGAGACCGAGATCGAGACGTCGAAGAAGCCCGAGGACCGCGACAGCGACGTCTGACGGTCCCGGCCCGGGGCACCCGCCCCGGGCCGGGCCGCCGTCGCGGGCTCAGGACAGCTCGAGCCCGGGGTAGAGCGGGTGCGCGGCGACCAGCTCGGCCGCGGCCGCGCGGGTCTTCTCGGCCAGCCCGCCGTCGACGACGTACCTGGCCTTCGACGGCGAGCCGTCCCTGGTCGCGGTCGGGCTGGTGTGCGACAGCACGTCGACGATGAGCTCGGCGGTGCGGTCGAACTCGGCGGCGCCGAACCCGCGGGTGGTCAGCGCCGGGGTGCCCAGCCGCACGCCGGAGGTGTACCAGGCGCCGTTGGGGTCGGCCGGGATCGCGTTGCGGTTGGTGACGATGCCGGCGTCGAGCAGCGCCGACTCGGCCTGCCGGCCGGTGAGGCCGAAGCCGGAGACGTCGAGCAGCACGATGTGGTTGTCGGTGCCGCCGGTGACCAGCCGGGCGCCGCGGCGGGACAGCCCCTCGGCGAGGGAGACGGCGTTGTCGACGACGGCCTGCGCGTAGCCGGCGAACTCCGGGCGGCGCGCCTCGGCGAAGGCGACCGCCTTGGCGGCCATGACGTGCGGCAGCGGGCCGCCGAGCACCATCGGGCAGCCGCGGTCGACGGCGTCGCTGTACTCCGGCTGGGCCAGCACGAACCCGCCGCGCGGGCCGCGCAGCGACTTGTGGCTGGTGCTGGTGACCACGTGCGCGTGCGGCACCGGGTCGAAGTCGCCGGTGAAGACCTTCCCGGCGACCAGGCCGGCGAAGTGGCTCATGTCCACCACGAGCGTCGCGCCGACCTCGTCGGCGATCTCGCGCATCCTCGCGAAGTCGACCTTGCGCGGGTAGGCGGAGTAGCCGGCCATGAGGATCAGCGGGCGGAACTCGCGGGCGCGGGCGGCGACGGCGTCGTAGTCGAGCAGCCCGGTCCCCGGGTCGGTGCCGTAGGAGGACTGGGCGAACATCTTGCCGCTGATGTTCGGCCGGAAGCCGTGGGTGAGGTGGCCGCCGGCGTCGAGGCTCATGCCGAGCATCCGCTGGTCGCCGAGGGCGTGGCGCAGGGTGGCCCAGTCCTCGTCGGTGAGGTCGTTGACGTGCCGCACGCCGGCCCGCTCCAGGGCGGGGGACTCGATCCGCTGGGCGAGCACCGCCCAGAACGCGACCAGGTTGGCGTCGATGCCCGAGTGCGGCTGGACGTAGGCGTAGGGGGCGCCGAACAGCTCGCGGGCGTGCTCGGCGGCCAGCGCCTCGACGGTGTCGACGTTCTGGCAGCCGGCGTAGAAGCGGTGGCCGACCGTGCCCTCGGCGTACTTGTCGCTGAACCAGTTGCCCATGGTCAGCAGCACCGCGGGGCTGGCGTAGTTCTCGCTGGCGATGAGCTTGAGGGAGGCGCGCTGGTCGGCGAGCTCCGCGCCGATCGCGTCGGCCACCCGCGGCTCGACCTCGGCGATGACCGACAGGGCGCTGCGGTAGGCGGTGGACGCGGCGGCGGCGTCGAAGGAGGGGGTCACGTCGCTCATGGGGGCTCCTGGCGGGTGTCGGCGTCAGCGGTGCCCAGGCGCCCGGCGGGGGAGTGCAGGCCGCTCCCCGGTGGTGCCCCACCTCGATGCGCCAGTCACGGCCCGCTGCCGATGGTAGCCGGGTCCCGCGCCGTCCTAGGCTCGGACCGTGCAGTCCGACGAGATCGAGACCCTCACGCCGGCCGAGGTCGCCGACGCGCTCGGGGTCTCGCCCAACAAGGTCCGGCAGCTGGTCCGCGAGGGCAAGCTCATGGCCGTGCCGGGCAGCGGCAACAGCCGCATCCCCGCCGACTTCCTGCAGGACGGCGCCGTGCTGCGGCACCTGCCCGGGCTGATCACCGTCCTCAAGGACGGCGGGTTCACCGACGCCGAGGTCTTCGAGTGGCTGTTCCGCGCCGACGAGTCGCTGCCCGGCACCCCGGTCGAGGCGCTGCGCGGGGACCGGCACACCGAGGTCACCCGGCGCGCGCAGGCCCTGGCCTTCTAGGAGCGCCGCCTCCTCAGCCGCACCGCCTGGGCGCTCGCGAGGCGGCGGGCGAAGACCCCGAGCCGGCGCGGCTTGGACACCGTCACCCGGCGGTCGAGCACCCGGTAGTCGGCGCGCTCGATCTCGGTGAGGATCCCGCCGTAGAGCGCCGTGGCCGCGCGCACGCAGTCCCGGGACTCGGGCGCGAGCATCGGCGTCCCGGGGGCGGCGTCGTCGTAGCGGCGGCGGACGATCTCCACCATCTCCTGCATGAGCGCGCGGAAGCGGGCGTCGTGCCGCTTGGCCTCGATCTGCTCGCGGGTCACGCCGTGGGCGGCCATGACGTCGGCGGGGAGGTAGACCCGGCCGCGGTCGGCGTCCTCGGCGACGTCGCGCAGGAAGTTGGTCAGCTGGAACGCCTCGCCGAGCGCGATGGCGTGCGGCGCGGCCTCCTCCTGCGTGACGCCGGGCGCGGTGCCCAGGACGGGCAGCACCTGCAGGCCGATCACCGACGCCGAGCCCCACATGTACCGGTCCAGGGCGGCGATGTCGGCGTAGCCGGTGACGGTGAGGTCGCTGGTCATCGCGGCGAGGAAGTCGACGAGGTGCTCGACCGGGATGCGGTACCGGCGGTAGGTGTGCACCGTCGCCAGGCGCACCGGGTCGTCGGACCAGCCGGCCTCCAGCTCGTCCAGCAGCGCCCGCGACCAGTCGGCGAGGTCGGCCTCGGGGTCGGCGCCGGGGTGGTCGACGAGGTCGTCGGCGGTGCGCGCCGCGGCGTACAGCGCGTGGATCGCCGGGCGGCGGTCGGCGGTGAGCAGCCGGGTGGCGAGGTGGTAGCTCTTGCCGTGCTCGGCGTTGACCGCGGCGCAGTGCCGGTAGGCGGCGTCGAGCCGCTCCTGCCGCTCGGCCTGCGTCAGCGGCCGCTCGGTCGCCGTCACCGCGTCACCGGCCCGGTGATCCGCTCGGCGGCCAGCCGGCCGCTGATCACCACCATCGGCACGCCGACGCCGGGCTGCACCGACGAGCCGGCCAGCACCACGTTCTCCGGGCCCCGGCGGGGCAGCGTCGGCGTCCGGAAGGGACCGGTCTGGCCGAAGGTGTGCGCCAGGGCGAACGGCGTGCCGGCCGCCATGCCCTGCCGAGCCCAGGTCAGCGGGGTGTCCACGTGCTCCACCTCGATCGCGTCGGAGATCCCCGTCCAGCCGCGGGCCTCGAGCACGCCCAGCACCTCCTCGCGGTAGCGGGGGGCGAGGGCGTCCCAGTCGATGCCGGGGTTGCCACCGGAGTGCGGGTCGAGGTTCGGCGCGGGCGCGACGACGCTGAGCACCTGCCCGCCGCCGGGCACCAGCGACCGGTCGGTGACCGAGGGCGTGCTCACCAGCAGGCTGGGGTCGCTCATCGGCCGGCCGTCGCGGGTGAGCTCGTCGAACACCTGCCGCCAGGCCGCGCCGAAGCTGATCGTGTGGTGCGCCTGCCCGGGCAGCTCGTTCCGCACGCCGAGGTGCAGCGTCACGCACGACGGCGAGTAGGTGGGCCGCCGGCGGCGGGCGAAGCCCGGCACCAGCCGCTCGGGCACGTCGGCGGTCACGACGACGGCGTCGGCGGGCAGCCGCTCGCCGCCCGCGAGGCAGACGCCGGTGACCCGCCGGCCGCGCAGCTCCAGCTCCTCCACCGTCGCGCCGTACCGGAACACCACGCCGGCGTCCGCGGCCGCGGCGGCCATCGCGCGCGGCACCGCGCCGATCCCGCCGACCGGGTGCCAGACGCCCGCGCCGATGTCGAGCTGCGCGATGACCGCGTACGCGGCGATCGCCCGGAACGGCGACACCCCGGCGTAGAGGGCCTGGAAGCTGAACAGCCGGCGCAGCCGGTCGTCGGTGAAGAAGCGCGCGACGTGGCTCGACAGCCGCCCGAACCCGCCGCGCCGGACCAGCGCCCACAGCTCGGGGCCGAGCAGGTCCAGCGGGGTGTCGAGGTTGCGGTCGATGAAGGTGTCCAGCTGCAGCCGGTACAGCTCGGCGAGGTCGGCGAGGTAGCGGCGCAGCGCGGCGGCCTCGGCCGGGCCGGCCAGCGCCTCGACCTCGGCGGCGAACCGGTCGACGTCGGCGTGCACGTCCAGGTGGGAGCCGTCGGCGAACTGCGCCCGGTAGGTGGTCTCCAGCGGCACCAGCGTCAGCCGGTCCTCGAGCTTCTCGCCGACGGCGGCCAGCGTGTCGGCCACCAGCTCCGGCGCGGTGAACACCGAGGGGCCGGTGTCGAGGACGTAGCCGTCGCGGGCCACGACACCGGCGCGCCCGCCGGGGCCCTCGCCACGCTCGACGACGGTCACCTCGCGGCCGGCGCCGCGCAGCCGCAGCGCCGTCGCGAGGCCGGCGAGGCCGGCGCCGACGACGACGACCCGGTCGGTCGGCCCGGGGACGGTGCGCACGTTCAGGCGGTCCGCGAGGTCGCCGCGACCGCGAGCGCGTCGAGTGCGGCGCGGGCCTCGTCGGCGATCGGGGCGTCGGCGATCGCGCGGCGGGCGGTGGCGGTGCGCTCGGCGATCCGCTCCTCGACCCGGGCGCGGGCGCCGGTGTCCTCCATCAGCCGGCGCAGCGCGTCCAGCTGCTCGGCGCCGCAGTCCGGGTTGCCCAGGCAGCTGCGCAGCAGGCGGCGGCCGGCGTCGTCGGCGGCCTCCTCGGCGAGGGCGACCAGCAGCGTCTGCTTGCCCTCGCGCAGGTCGTCGTCGGCGGACTTGCCGGTGACGGCGGGGTCGCCGAACACGCCGAGGACGTCGTCGCGCAGCTGGAACGCCTCGCCCAGCGGCAGGCCGACGGCGGTGTAGACGTCGGCGGCGCGGGGTCCGGCGCCGGCGATGGCGGCGCCGAGCTGCAGCGGTCGCTGGACGGTGTAGCCGGCGCTCTTGTAGCGGGCGACGGTGAGCGCGCCCTGGGCGCCGGGCAGGCCGCCGGCGGCGCGCAGCAGGTCGAGGTACTGGCCGGCGGTGACCTCGGTGCGCATGGTGTCCCAGACCGAGCGGGCCCGGGCCAGCGCCGGGGCGCTGATGCCCGAGCGGCGCAGCAGCTCGTCGGACCAGACCAGTGCGAGGTCGCCGACGAGGATGGCCGCGCCGACGCCGAAGGCCTCGCCGTCGCCGGACAGGCCGCCGTCGCCGTGCCGGGCGGCGAAGCCGACGTGCGTGGCGGGACGGCCGCGGCGGGTGAGCGCGCCGTCCATGACGTCGTCGTGGACCAGGGCGCTGGCGTGGACGAACTCCAGCGCGGCGACCGCGCGCAGCACCGCGGCCTCGTCCTCGGCCGGGCCGCGGACGTCCTCGGTGACCCCGCGCCAGCCCCAGTAGGCGAACAGCGGGCGCAGCCGCTTGCCGCCGTCGGCGAGCGCGCAGACCTCGTCGACGACGGGGGTGAGCGCCGGCGCCATCCCCGCGAGCGTGGTCCGCTGCTCCTCGAGGAACCCGGTCAGCGCGGCGGAGACGGCGCCGCGGATCCGGTCCAGGTCGGCGGCCTCCAGGGGCGGCGCCAGGGGCCGGACCACGGACTCTGCCTCTGCCGCCCCGGTGATCACGCGGCCAGTATCGCCCCATCGAGTCGCGCGCGTCCTGTCCAGGGGCCGGTGGTGGGCGCTCACGGGACCTCCTCGCCGCACTGCCGTCGCGGTGTCGTCGTCTTCCCCGGGTCTTCTGCCGGGAGCGTGTGGACGGATGCAGTGGCTGCGGCTCCCCGTACCCTCGGCACCCGTGACCCGAAGCGTCCGCGAGCTGCTCGCCTCGTCGCGGCCCACGTGGTCGTTCGAGTTCTTCCCACCGAAGACGCCCGAGGCCGAGGTCCAGCTGTGGACGGCGCTGCGGCAGCTCGAGCGGCTGCAGCCGTCGTTCGTGTCGGTCACCTACGGCGCCGGCGGCTCGACCCGCGAGGGCACCGTCGCCGTCACCGAGCGGATCGCCGCCGAGACGACGATGACCCCGCTGGCGCACCTGACCGCGGTCGACCACTCGGTTGCCGAGCTGCGGCACGTGGTCAGCCGGCTGGCCGCCGCGGGCGTGCGCAACCTGCTGGCGCTGCGCGGCGACCCGCCGGGCACCGATCCGCAGGCCGAGTGGGTCCGGCACCCCGAGGGCCTGGAGTACGCCTCGGAGCTGGTGGAGCTGATCCGCTCGATGGGCGACTTCTCCGTCGGCGTCGCGGCCTTCCCCGAGCGGCACCCGCGCTCGCCGGACTTCGAGACCGACGTCGAGATGTTCGTGCGCAAGTGCCGCGCCGGGGCGGACTTCGCGATCACGCAGATGTTCTTCCGCGTCGAGGACTACCTGCGGCTGCGCGACCGGGTCGCCGCCCACGGCTGCGACGTGCCGGTGATCGCCGGGGTCATGCCGGTCACCAACGCGCGGCAGATCGCGCGCATCGTCCAGCTGTCGGGCCAGGCGTTCCCCGAGGGGCTGGCCGCGCGGTTCGCCGAGCTCGACGGCGACTCACCCGAGGAGAAGGCGGCGGTGCGCGCCTACGGCGTCGAGGTGGCGACGGCGATGTGCCGGCGGCTGCTGGACGAGGGCGTGCCGGGCATCCACTTCATCACCATGAACCGGTCGACGGCGACGCGGGAGGTCTTCACCAACCTCACCGACGCCGGTACCGGGACCTCGGTGCCCTCGACGCTGGCCGCCACCCCCTGACCGGCGCGGTTGCTCCGCCTCCTGCGGGCAGCGGCTCCCCGTCCCGCACGTCCGGCACGACCGTTCCGGGCGTCGGCTCACCCCGTCCGGTGGTGAGCCGACGCCGGACTGATCCCCTGACTCAGAAGGTTGGCGGGTCGTCACCCGGGTCGGCCGGCGGCATCCCGGCGTCCTCGGGCGGTGGATCGGGTTCATCCGGTGGTGGTCGCACCCCCGGTGGCCGGGTGGTGCGGGTGATCCCGGACGGCGTGGTGACGATGAGGGTCCCGTCGGCGCTCATGTGGAAGCGCCAGCCGCGGGCGAAGGTCTTGAGGCGGTGGTGGCTGCGGCACAGGCAGCACAGGTTGGCGCAGTCGGTGGCGCCGCCGGCGGCGTGGGGGACGACGTGGTCGGTGTCGGCCCAGCCGACGCGCTGGCCGCAGGTGGGGAAGCGGCAGGTGCGGTCGCGGGTGTGCACGAACCGCTGCAGCGGCGCGGAGGGTGCGTAGGCGTCGGTCGCGGCCGGGCGGTCGAGCACCGCACAGTCGCAGTCGCCGCTGGCTTCGGCCGATTGCTCGACTCCAGCGTCGGCCGGGTGGTCGGCGCAGCCGGTGCGGGCGAGCCGGCGTAACCGGTTCAGCGTGCTCGTCGCCCGCAGCGTGCCGTCGTCGTCGACCAGCGCCAGCGTCACCGAGCCGCCCTCCGGTGCCCGGACGCCGAGCGCCTCCAGTTGCTGCAGGAGTTCCCGTAGGTGGGCGGCGGTGATCGGCAGGCCGTTCACCGCCCCGGCCTCGCTGCTGCGGCCGGTCAGCGCGGCGAGGGTGGCGATGACCTGCAGGTGGGCGCTCACCGGCGGGCGGCCGGTCTCCCAGGGGCGCTGCAGCAGGTCGGCGAACACCAGGGTGCGCAGCTGCCCGATCGGCCGCTGGTCCCCGTCGGCCTTCAGCATCCGCGCCAGCTCATCCACCAGCGCATGACTGGCGGCGGCGACATCTGCCGGGAGGTCGGCGGCGAGGGTGGCCATGCCGTCGAAGGGGCAGTCGTACAGCCGCACGTCGGCGTGCCGCTCGGCCTGCTGCCGGCGGCCGTCGATGGCCTCGGCGTCGGCTGCGAGCAGCAGCGCCAGCGCGCGGTCCTTGAGCGTGCGCACCGTCAGGGACATGGCCTCCGGCAGCAGCCGGGCCTCGAGCGTCCGGGCGGTCGCCGCGCTCGTGTGCTCCAGCACGTCGACCAGCGCCCTGGCACGGGCCTCGTCCAGCGCGCCGGCGGCCAGCGCCGCCCAGGTGCCGGGCAGGTGCGAGCGGTACGTCCACGCCCGGTGGGCGAGGTGGGAGGCGGTGCCCCGGCCGATGTTGAGCACGAGTGCCAGCTCGGCGGTGAAGAACTCCGACACCCCGGGCAGCTCGGCATCCGGCGCCCACGATCCCCGGCGGGCGCCCGGGGTGCCCGGCGCGGGATCGGGATCGGCCGGGGTGTCGTCGGCCAGGCCGAGGACCAGCTCCGCCTCGTAGGCGGCGGTCATCGCCTTGAGCGCGGCCACCCGCTGCAGCTCGGCGGCCTTCTGCTCCCGCGACAGCAGCGCCACCGGCAGCCGGCGAAAGGGTGCGGGCAGCTCGATCACCGCGTCGAGCAACGCCTGCTCGACCGGTGACCGGTACTCCGCGACCTCCTCCACACCCCGCACGCTACGGCCGGGGTACGACAGTTCCCGCAGCTCAGGGGGGCATGCGACCGAAGAAGATCACCGCACGCTGACGCGGCGGCCGGGCTCCAGCAGCTCGGCGGTCATCCGGGCGGCGCGGCGCAGCGCCTCCCGCTCGGCGGCGTACCCGCCGAGGACGCCGACCACCGGCAGCTGGGCCAGTGCCCGCGCGCCGATGCGCCCCTTGGGCCGGGCGTCGAGCGCCTCGTCGATGCGGCCGAGCAGCCGGGAGGCCCGCCAGATGGTGCGCACGACGCCCCGCAGGCCGGCCCGCTCCTCCTTCGCGCCGATCGCGGTCTCGGTGTAGGCGCCGCGCACCCGTTCCAGCAGCGGGCGGACCCGGCCGGGCGGGAGGTCGCGGTCGAGCAGGACCTCCGACAGCAGGGAGACCCGCTCCGCGGGGTCGGTGACGCCGTGCTCGTTGGCCACGCCGAGCACCACGAGCGACTGGACCGCCGTCCCGACGGTGTTCTGCAGCGGCAGGAGGTCGGCCAGCCGGCCGGCCACCCGCGGCAGGCTGCTCGCGACCGCGCCCACCTGGGCGGCCTGCTCGGCCCACCAGGCGTCGCGCTGGGTGGTCGGGAGCTCCGGTGGGCGGGCCAGCCGCCGCACGAGAGGGGCGGTGAGCCGGTCCAGCCGGCGCAGGACGTCGACGACGACGGCGTCGCTCAACGGGGGTGCCATGCCCATGGGCTACCCGTGGCGCGGCGCTCGTACCGTGGCCGTCATGGCCGCACGCGGGTACGGGCGGGCCCGCCGCTGGACGGTCGTGGTCGGGCTGGTCGCCGTCCTCGCGTCACTGCCCGCGCTCGTGGGCGCACTGCCGGCCGACGACGCCGACGTCCCCGCCGCCGACCTGCGGGAAGCCGTCCTCGCCAGCGACGCCGTCGGCTTCTCCGGCTACGCCGTCTCGGCAGGCGGGCTCGCGCTGCCCGTGGGCGACCAGCTGCCCGCCGTCGCCGACCTGCTCAGCGACCGCACCGCGATGCGCGTCTGGTGGCGCGGCCCCGAGGAGCACCGCGTCGACGTCGTGTCGGCGACGGGGGAGACCGGCGTGCACGTCGACGTGGGCGGCACGTGGACGTGGGAGTACGAGTCCGCGACCGCCATCCGCACCGCCCCGGCCCCGCTCACCCTGCCCGCCCCGCCGGACCTGGTGCCGGCGACCCTGGGCCGGCGGCTGCTGTCGGAGGCCGCCGACGACGAGCTGTCCCGGATCGGCGCCCGGCGCGTCGCCGGCCGCGACGCGCTCGGCCTGCGGCTGGTGCCCGCGGCGCCGGCCGCCTCGGTGGCGCGCGTCGACGTGTGGGCCGACGCGGGGACCGGCCTGCCGCTGGCCGTGGAGGTCGTCGCCGGCGGCGCGTCGGTCCCCGCGCTCGACACCCGCTTCCTCGACCTCGACCTGACCGTGCCGCCGGCCGGCGTCGTCGCGTTCGTCCCGCCGGCCGACGTCCGCGCCCGGGCCGGCCAGGACGCCGAGGGCCTGCTGCGCGAGGCCGACCGCCGGCTGCGGCTCGTCCCGCTGCCGCGCGAGCTGGCCGGCCTGCCGCGGCGGGAGCTGGGCGGGGCGCCGGAGGTGATCGGCGTGTACGGCAGCGGCGTGACGCTGCTGGCCGTGGCGCCGGTCCCCGGCCGGCTGGCGGCGGCCGTCCGCTCCGCGCTGGCCGCCGCCCCCGACGCCGTGCGCGACGAGCGCGGCACCCGGGTCGCCGTCGGCCCGCTCGGCCTGATGCTGCTCGACACCCCCGGCTCCGGCACCTACCTGCTGACCGGGACCGTCACCCTCGACGCGCTCGCCGACGCCGCGGCCGGGCTCCCCGGGGTGCCGTCGTGAGGGTGCTGTCGTGACGTCGGTGGTCGTCACCCGGGGGCTGGTCAAGCAGTACGGCCGGGTGCGCGCGGTCGACGGCATCGACCTCGACGTCCGCGCCGGCGACGTCTACGGCTTCCTCGGCGCCAACGGCTCGGGCAAGACGACGACGGTGCGCATGCTGCTGGGGCTGGTGCTGCCCACCCGCGGCGAGGTCGAGCTGCTGGGCGAGCGGATGCCGCGGGCCGGGCGCCGGGTGCTGCCCCGCGTGGGCGCGCTGATCGAGGGCCCGGCGCACCACCGGCACCTGTCGGGCGCGGCCAACCTGGCGCTGCTCGACGCCGCCGGCCCGGGTGGCTCCCGCCGCACGCGGCGGCGGCGGATCGCCGAGGTGCTCGACCAGGTCGGCCTGGGCGGGGCGGGCCGGCGGAAGGTCGGCGCCTACTCCCTCGGCATGCGCCAGCGCCTGGGCCTGGCCGGCGCGCTGCTGCGCCGGCCGGAGCTGCTGGTCCTCGACGAGCCGACCAACGGCCTGGACCCGCAGGGCATCCACGAGATCCGCGAGCTGCTGCTCGAGCTGCACCGCGGCGGGACGACGGTGTTCCTCTCCAGCCACCTGCTGGCCGAGGTCGAGCAGCTGTGCAGCCGGGTCGGCGTCCTCGACCGCGGGCGGCTGGTGCTGCAGGACGAGATCGCCCACCTGACCGCGCCCACCGGCGCCACCGTCGTCGACACGCCGGCGCCCGAGCGGGTGCGCGCGGTGCTCGACGGGCGCGTGCTCGGCACCGACGGCGGCCGGGTCGTCGTGCGCGGCGCGGACCCGGCGGAGGTCAACGCGCTGCTCGTCGGCGCCGGCGTCCCGGTGGCGGGGCTCGCGCTGCAGCGGCCCACGCTCGAGGAGGTCGTGCTCGCCGCCGCGGGCACCAGCGCCGACCGGGTGGAGCGGGCGTGATCGGCAGGGAGCGGGCGTGATCGGCGTCGAGCTGCGCAAGACCTTCGGCCGGCCGCGCACCTGGACGACGATCGCCGTCCTCAACGCGCTGCCGGTGCTGGTGGCGGTGCTGCTGCAGGTCACCGACCTCGCGCCGCGGCCGGGCGAGGGCCCGCCGTTCCTGTCCGCCGTCCTCACCAACGGGCAGCTGTTCCCCCTGGCCGCGCTGGCGATCGTGCTGCCGCTGTTCCTGCCGATCGCGGTCGCGGTGGTCAGCGGCGACGCCGTCGCCGGGGAGGCGCAGGCCGGGACGCTGCGCTACCTGCTCGCCCGCCCGGCCGGCCGCACCCGGCTGCTGGTGGCCAAGCTGGTCGCGGTGCTGGCGTTCGTCGTCGTGACCGTCGTGGTGGTCGCCGCCGTCGGCTACCTGGTGGGCACGCTGCTGTTCGACGCGCAGCCGGTCGCGGCCGGGACGTCGGTGTCGGGGACCTCGCTGACGCCGGAGGAGCTGGCCGGCCGGACGCTGATGGCGATCGGCTACGTCGCGGTCTCGATGCTCGGCGTCGCGGCCTTCGGGCTGTTCTTCTCCACGCTCACCGACTCGCCGCTGGCCGCCGCGCTCGGCGCGCTGGCGGTGCTGGTGACCTCGTCGCTGCTGTTCACCCTCGACGCCGCCTCGCCGATCGCGCCGTACCTGCCCACGCGCTACTGGCTGGCGTTCGTCGACCTGTTCCGCGACCCGGTCCTGTGGCGCGACGTCGTCCGCGGGCTGGCGCTGCAGGGCGTGTACGTCGGCGTGCTGCTGACCGCGGCGTGGGCGAACTTCACCACCAAGGACGTGACCAGCTAGCCGCCGAGGCGGGCGCAGTCGGCGGGGCCCAGCGGCACGGGGTCGCCCGGTGCCAGCTCGGCCAGCACGATGGCCTGCACCAGCGGGTCGCGCGGCAGGTCACCGTGGCCGACCTCCGCCTGCGCGCACACCGACTGCACGGTCAGGTTCAGCGCGCCGTCGAGGCGGGCGGAGTCCGGCGGGGTCACCGTCGCGTCCTGCGTCGTCCACACCGACACCCACGTCGGTCCGGTGGGCGTCTCGTCGTCGGCGTTGAGGCCGGCGAGCAGCTCGCTGTCGGTGGCCAGCTGCCGGCACGCCTCGGGGCACTGGCCGGGCGCGACGCCGGCGGCGAGGTCGGCCAGCGTGGTCCCGTGGTGCGGCGAGCCGAGGGTCACCACCCGGCGGGCCACCTCCGCGCCGTCGCCGGCGGCCCAGAGCCGGGCGACGACGCCGCCGGCGGAGTAGCCGACGACGTCGACGCTCCCGGCGTCCGTGCGCTCGAGCGCGGCGTCGGCGGCGTCGTCCAGCGCGCCGGCCGCGGCGGTGAGGTCGCCGGTGCCGTTGCCGGGCAGCGCGACCACCGTGGCGTCGCGGCCCGCGGCGGTCAGCCGGTCCGCCAGCGACGTGAGCGAGCCCGTGGCGCCGCCGTAGCCGGGGACCAGCAGCACCGGGCCGGGCTCCTCCTGCGACACCGGCGCGGCCGGGCCCGGCCCGTCCGCCCGGGTGAGGAGCAGGACGGTCGCGGCCACGGCGGCGACGAGGAGGAGGGCCAGCACGGCGAGGACCAGGCGGCGGCGGGCGGGGGACAGGCCGGCGAGCACCCGTCCACTGTCCCCGGTCCCGCCGGCGTCGGCCCGCACTGGGAGAGACTGCGCCGGTGAGAGGGTGCCCGTGCTGAGCCGCGACGAGTACCTCGCCGAGTGGTCGCGGTGGCACGGTGGCACCGACCCGGCCGCGAGCCGGCTGGTGCACGGCTGGCTGTCGCTGGCCTACGCGCTGGCCCGCGCGCTGTCCTGGCTGCCGCCGCTGGCCGCCACCGCGCTCGGCCTGCTCGTCGCACTGGCCGCCGTCGGCCCGGCGCTGGCCGGCGGCGCGTGGCTCGTGGCCGGTGGTCTGCTGATCGGCCTGTCGGGCCTGCTTGACTCCCTCGACGGCGCGCTCGCGCTGGCGGGCGGGCGGGCGTCGCGGCGCGGCTACGTCCTCGACTCCGCCGTCGACCGGCTCACCGAGGCCGCGTACGCGCTCGCGCTGTGGGCGGCCGGGGCGCCGGGCTGGCTGGCCGCCGTCTTCGGGGCGCTGTGCTGGCTGCCGGACTACCTGCGCGCCCGGGCCGGGCAGGCCGGGGTGGCCGAGACGGGGGCGATCTCGGTGTGGGAGCGGCCCACCCGGGTGGCGATGGCCGGGTTCACCGTCGGCGGGGCCGGGATCGTCGCGGCCACCGGCCTGGACGCGCTCGCCGGCGTCGACGACGGCCCCGCGGTCGTGGTCACCGCCGGGGCCGCCGTCGGGGCCGTGCTCGGGCTGGTCGGCACGGCGCAGCTCGGGATCTCGCTGCGCCGGGCGCTGGGGGACTAGTCGTTCGCCTCGGCGTGCTCGGTGAGGCGGTCCAGCGCCGCCTGCTTGTCCGGCTCGGGGTCGCTGCGCCAGCCGCAGGCGCAGACGGCGACGTGGTCGCCGAGGCTGCCCTTGCCGTGGCCGAGGTCGAGCTTCTCCATGGTCGCGAGGGTGTGCCGGTCGCTCATGGGACGGCCCTACCCGTTCCGTCCCGGCGCACGCCGGGGCGCGTGTGACCGGGACCGCCTTCTAGGGTTGCCGTGCTCGCCGTCCGCCGTCCGCCGTCCGCCGTCCGCCGCTCGTCCCGAGGAGCCCCCCGTGCCCGTCGTCGTCACCGGCTCCATCGCCACCGACCACCTGATGACCTTCCCCGGCCGGTTCACCGAGCAGTTCGTCGAGGGGCAGATGGAGAACGTCTCCCTGTCCTTCCTCGTCGACGACCTCATCCAGCACCGCGGCGGCGCCGGCGCCAACATGGCCTACGGCCTGGGCCTGCTCGGCCTCTCGCCGGTGCTGGTCGGCTCGGTGGGCAGCGACTTCGCCGACTACGACGCCTGGCTCACCCGCCACGGCGTCGACACCCACGCCGTGCGCTGGTCCGAGCTCAAGCACACCGCCCGGTTCGTGTGCACCACCGACGCTGTCAACAACCAGATCGCGTCCTTCTACTCGGGTGCGATGAGCGAGGCCGGCGAGATCGAGCTCGGGCCGGTCTGCGACCGCGTCGGCCACCCCGACCTCGTCGTCATCGGCCCCAACGACCCGAAGGCGATGGTGCGGCACACCCAGGAGTGCCGGGACCGCGGCTACCCCTTCGCCGCCGACCCCAGCCAGCAGCTGGCGTGGGCCGACGGCGAGATGATCCGCGAGCTGGTCGACGGCGCGGACCTGCTGTTCACCAACGAGTACGAGTCGGCGCTGCTCACCCAGAAGACCGGCTGGGACGCCGGCGAGGTCCTCGCCCGGGTCGGCACCTGGGTCACCACCCGCGCCGCCAAGGGCGTGCTCGTCCGGCAGCAGGACGCCGCCCCGATCGAGGTCATCGCCGTCCCCGAGACCAAGCCGGTCGAGCCCACCGGCGGCGGCGACGCGCTGCGCGCCGGGTTCATCGCCGGCCGCACCTGGGGACTGAGCCTGGAGCGGGCCACCCAGCTGGGCTCGGCGGTGGCCACCGAGGCCGTCGAGGTCGTCGGCACCCAGGAGTACGAGCTGCGCCGCGAGCCGTTCCTCCGGCGGTTCGCCGCGGCCTTCGGCGACGACGCCGCGGCCGAGGTCGCCGAGCACCTGCCGGCCTGACCTCCTCGCCCGGGAGCGGGCGGTCACCTGCCGCGGACCTGCTCGCCGATCGAGGGGTCCTCGGCCCACCGGGTGTAGGGGATGCGCGGGATCGCGCGCACCTCGCCGACCGTGCACCACTCGTTGCCGCCGAGCCGGGCCAGCGGCCGCAGCGCCTCGATCCGCGGGCGGCCGTCGCGGACGGCGTCGGCCCACACGCTGATCCACTCGACCCGGCCGAAGACGACGGTGCTGTCGCCGAGGCGCACCGTCGAGTGCAGCGTGCACTCGATGCTCACCGGCGACTGCGCCACCCGCAGCGCGCCCACCCGCTCGCTCGGCTCCAGCCGGACGCCGGCGGCCTCGGCCTCGCTCTGGTCGGGCGGGAAGTCGGTGCCGGTGGCGTTGGCCTGCTCGAACAGCTCCTCGGGGACCAGGTTGACCGTGAAGTCGCCGGTGGCCTCGACGTTGTTCAGCGAGTCCTTGCGGCCCACCGAGGTGAACTGCACGACCGGCGGCCGCACGCACGCCACCGTGTAGAAGGAGTGGGGTGCCAGGTTGTGCACCCCCTCGGCCGAGCGGCTGCACACCCACGCGATCGGCCGCGGGACCACCACCGAGTTCATCACCCGGTAGAAGTCCGTGGGGCGCATGTCCCCGGGGTCGAAGGCGGTGCGGGCCGGGCTGCTCGAGGGCGAGGTCACGCCCCATCCTGGCCCGGGTCAGGGCAGCGCGCGTCCGCGCCAGGTGAGCGTGCCCCGCCGGTGCCCGGCCACCGACCCGGCCAGCAGCACGTCCAGGGCCAGCAGCGACAGCGGGTGCGCCAGGGCGTCGGGCCACACCCGCCCGCCGGTCGCCGCCGCGCTCACCGCCCGCCCGGCCACCCCGGCCAGCCAGCCGGCCAGGCCCGCCCGCGACCCGCGCAGCGCCGCCAGCGGCGGGACGACGCCGACGGCGGTGAGCACGGCCGCCGCGGCCACCGACGCCGCCGGCGACCCGCCGACCGACGCCCACAGCGACTTGCCGTAGCCCGCGCGCATCGCCGCCCAGCCGTCGTACATCCGGCACTCGGCCAGCGTCGCGCCCGCCGCCGGCACCGCCCGCCCGCCGGACCGCTTGACCGCCCGCGCCAGCGCGACGTCCTCCACCACCTCCGCGCGCACCGCCGCGTGCCCGCGGGCGCGCAGGTAGCCGCGCCGGGTCAGCGCGAGGAACTGGCCGTTGGCCGCGGTCAGCGACGGCCGCGGCGAGCGCTCGGCCACCCGCAGCGGCAGCGTCGTCATCCACAACCACGGCGACAGCGGCTGCACCAGCCGCTCGGCGAGCGTGCCGGCCACCGGCCGCGGCCACGGGGAGACCAGGTCCAGGCCGTGCGCCTCGAGCAGCCACGCGGCGGCGGCCAGCGCGCCGGGCGCCACCCGGACGTCGGCGTCGAGGAAGACCAGCACGCCGTCGTCGGTCCCCGTCCGCGCGCCGACCCAGCAGGCGTGCGGCTTGCCCAGCCAGCCCTCCGGCGGGTCCCCGGCGGACACCAGCCGCACCCGCGGGTCACCGGTGCCGCGGACCACGGCCGCGGTGCCGTCGGTGGAGCCGTCGTCGACGACGACCACCCGCAGGTCCGGGACGCCGGCCGAGGCCAGCACCGCGGCCAGGCAGTCGCCGACCTGCGCCTCCTCGTCCCGGACCGGGACGACGACGGTGACCGGCCGGGTCGCCTCCGGCGGGTCGGTCGGCGGGCGGCGCAGCAGGACGGCGTTGACCGCGGCGTGCGCGGCGCCGGCGACCGCCAGGCCGGACAGGACCCGGACGACCGCGCCGCTCACCGGCGGCGGGCCTGCACCACGAGGACGGCGGCGACGACGGCGGTCAGCGCCGCGCCCCACGCCGCGGAGCCGGGCAGGTCCAGCCAGACGGCGTGCGCGAGCGCCCCGCCGGCCACCATCCAGGCGATCACCAGCAGCGGCGCGGCGTCGACGCGGACGGTCGGGGGGACGGCGAGCTCGAGCAGCGTCATGAGCACCAGCCCGGCGAGCAGCCAGCCGGCGAGGTTGGTCAGCGGCACGGTGTCGATGCCGGGCAGCCCCGGGGTGGGGTGCGCCCAGGTCCAGTAGCCGGCCTGCACCAGCTGCGGGTCGAGGACGACGTCCCAGCCGGCGAACACCGCCGCGGCGACGGCGAGCCGCGCGACCCGCCGGCGGCCCGGCCGCACCCGGCGGGTGAGCAGCCCGGCGAGGACCCGGCTCGGCCAGGCCATCATCAGCCAGGCCAGCGGCACGAGGAACGGCACGCCGAGCAGCGTCGGGCCGAGGGCGTCGCTGTAGGAGTAGGTGCCGTAGGGGACGCCGGTGGCCAGCCCGACCGACTCGAACGCGACCGCGGTGACCGCCACCAGCCCGAGCACCGCGGCGCCGGTGCGCGCGCCGTGCGCGGCGGCGGCCGAGGTCACCGACACCGCCGAGCCGAGCAGCACGATCGTCCAGGACACCGTGTCGCGGGCCGCGCCGTCGGTGAGCGGGTAGGCGACCGCGGCCAGCACCAGCAGCACGGCGAGGGCCAGCGGCAGGCGGGCGGGCGCGGGTGCCCGCCGGAGAGCCGCCACACCGGGACCCGCTGCTGCGCTCACCGGGCCGCCCGCGCGAGCCGCCCCGCCGCCGCACGGGCGCGGGCGAGCGGCCGCCGGTCGGCGAGCACCACCCGCGCCGCCGTCCGGCCGGAGTTGCCCGAGACCCCGCCGCCGGGGTGGGTGGAGGCGCCGGCCAGGTACAGCCCGGCCAGGCCGGGCACCCGGTAGCCGGCCAGCGCCGGCGTCGGGCGCAGCGAGAACATGCTGGCCAGGCCCATCTCCACGTGCATGACGTTGCCACGCGGCAGCGACAGCTCGCGTTCCAGCAGCACCGGCGTCTGGACGTACACGTCCTGCACCGAGGCGGCGAAGCCGGGGGCGTACCGGTCGACGGCGGCCACCAGCCGCTGCGCCTCGGCGTCGGCGAGGGCGTCCCAGTCGCCGCCGTCGGCGAGGGCGTAGGGGTACCACTGGCCCCACACGGTGACCACGTGCCGCCCGGGCGGGGCGAGGGTGTCGTCGCCGGCGGAGAAGGACATCGCCAGCGGCACCGGCTCGCGCGGCAGCCGGCCGCCCAGCCAGTCGCCGTGCGCGGCGGCCAGCTGCGCGCGGTCGGTGCACAGCAGCTGCAGGCCCTGCGCCGACACGGCCGGGTCCACGCCGGGGTAGGCCGGCAGCGCGTCGGTGAGGCAGCGCAGCACGAGGCCGAAGCCGTTGCCCACCGGTGGGGCGGCGTCCGCGAGGGCGGGCGGGGCGGCCTCGCCGGCGAGGTCGCGGGTGGCCAGGACGTGGCAGGCGGCGACGACGACCGGCGCGGACACCCGCCGTCCCGACTCCGTCTCGACGCCGGTGACGCGGCCGCCGTCGGTCAGCAGCCGCGCGGCGCCGTCGCCGAGGACGACCCGGCCGCCGTCGGCCTCCAGCCGGCGCCGGAGCGCCTGGGTGAGCCCGCCGGAGCCGCCCACCGGGTGGCCCGGCGGGGTGTCGTGCAGCAGTGCCACCCAGGCGACCATCGCCGCGGTGCCGGGCTCGCTCGTCGGCGGGCCGGACTGCGCGCCGAACCAGGCCAGCGCCGCCTTGAGCCGCTCGCTGGTGAACCAGCGGTCCAGCAGCGCGTCACCGGAGCCGAGGAAGTCGGCGGCGAGGTCGCCGCCGGGGGTGCGCGGGGCGCCGCCGGTCGGCGCGCCCAGCGGCCAGAACGCGCGGGCCAGGCCCAGCGGGGTGGGCCGGCGGCCGAAGGAGTCGACGACGGCCCGGCTGCGCGGGCCCCAGACGCCGACGAACCGGCGGTAGGCGTCGGCGTCGTCGGGCCCGCAGGCGGCGGCGATCGAGGCGCAGGTGGCGTCGAGGTCGACGGAGAACACCAGCGGGCGGCCGTCCGGGCCGGGGTCGCCGGGCGCCGGGGCGGGCGCGAAGCCCCACGGGTCGCAGTCCACGTAGCGCAGGCCGTGGGCGGCCAGGTCGAGCTCCTCGACGACCCCGCTGTGCCGGACGATCACGTGCGCGCTGGAGCCGCGGTCGACCCGGACCCCGGGCCAGCGCTCCACGGTGGACACCGCGCCGCCGAGGACGTCGTCGCGCTCGACCACCTCGACGGCCAGCCCGGCGCGCGCCAGGTAGCAGGCGGCGACCAGCCCGTTGTGGCCGGCGCCGACGACGACGGCGTCGACGGCCCGGTCCGGCTCCCGCACGCTCAGGTGCCGGGGACCGGCCGCAGCGGCAGCCGGGCGCCGAGGATGGCGAAGGGCCGGGCGTCCCCGGGGAAGTGGTGGCCGCGGGCGAGGTCGACGAAGCCGTCGGCGTGGTACAGCCGGAACGCCTTGGTGTCGGCGTCGGGGGTGGACAGCAGCGCGGCCGGCGCGTCCACGCCCTCCACCAGCGCGTGCAGCAGGCGCCGGCCCAGCCCGCGGCTCTGCGCCTGGGGGTGCACGTGCAGCTCGCACACCTCGAACGCGCCGGGCAGCCAGCGCTTGGCGGTCCGCCGGTCCAGCGCCGCGCGCACCTGGTCGTGCCACCACTGGCCGGGGGCGACGAGGTAGCCGTAGCCGAAGCCGACCAGCTGCTCGCCGTCCGGGGTGGCGGCGAAGGCGCCGACCGCGCGGAAGCCGGGGCGCTCGGTGTGCTGGACGGCGTAGCCGTAGCGGCCGGCGACCACCGAGGCGTCGTAGCCCATCGCCTCGCCGTAGATGGCCAGCGCCTCGTGCATGTGCTCGCGCAGCCAGCCTGCGGGCAGTTCGGTCACCCGCGTCGCGGGCGTCGTGCCGGTCACGGGGTTCTCCTCGTTCACGGGCCCACCGCGGCGGGGTGGGGAGCGGCGGCCGGACCGTCGGCGGTCGGGCCGCTCCCGACCTCGGCGGGGGTGCCGGCGGTCAGTCGCAGCAGCTCGTCGTAGCTGGTGGGGAAGACGGCCGACGGGTGGCCGGCGGCGGCCCAGACGCGGTCGTACCGGGCCAGCTCGACGTCGACGAGCGTGCCGATCGGCCCGGGGTGGCCGATGGGGGCGACCCCGCCGATCGGCTGGCCGGTGTGCTCGCGGACGAAGGCGGCCGAGGCGCGCTCCACGCGGGGCACGCCGAGCAGGGCGGCCACCTTCGCGACGTCGACCCGGTGCGCGCCGCTGGTCAGCACGAGCAGCGGCTGCCCGCCGACGTCGAACACCAGGCTGTTGGCGATGGCCCCGACCGGGACGCCGAGCTGTGCGGCGGCCGCGGCGGCGGTGTGCGCGCCGTCGGCGAGCTCGTGGACCCGCCCGGTGGCGCCGGCCCCGGCGAGCAGGTCGGCGATCGCGGCCACCCGGGGGTGGGCGGGTCGGCTCATGCGCTGATCCTGCCACCGCTGTCGGACCCCCGCCGTACCGTCCGGCACGCGGTCGGGAGGGGCTCCTCCCGGGGAGGACGCGGTGGCGCGTCCGGCTTGACGGGACCGGCGCGGTCGGGTCTACTCGACGTGTTCGAACACACGTTCGAACAGGTCGGCCACCGCCCCGGGACCTTCCCCGCCCGGGCGGTGGGCGGACCGTCGGACGGCACGGGGTGGGGAGACGGGCATGAGCCGGGTGCTGGGTGACGTCGGCGAGCGGGCCGGCGAGGAGGTGCAGGTCGAGCGCGGTCCGCTCGGGCCGGCGCAGTTCTGGCGCGGGCAGGGCCGCTACGTCGTCGGCGAGCTGCTCGACTCGTGGGTCGAGACCGCGCCGTGGTGGCAGCGGGCCGCCGGCACCTCCGGCGGCGCCTCGGCCGACCTGGTCGCCCCCCGCGAGGTGTTCCGGGTGGAGGCGCTGCGGGCCGGCCGCTCGCGGATGAGCTTCGCCGGTGTCTACGACCTGTGCTGGGACGCCGCGGACAACCGCTGGTCGCTCGTGCGGGTGCACGACTGATGGGCGCCGCGCGCGCCGTGGCCGAGCAGCTGCCCCTGCCCCCGCCGCTCCCGGCGGCCGCGGGCCAGCTGCTGGACCAGGCCACCCGGGCCCTGGCCGAGGCCCGGCACGCCCCCGACGCGTGCCGGCGCTACGCCACCGCGCACCTGGCGGCGCTGCGGGCCGCCGCGGGGGTGCTGGCCGCCCGCACCCGGCCGGAGAGCGGCCGCCGCCGGCCGCGCAGCGCCTGGGTGCTGCTCGAGCAGGTCGCCCCCGAGCTGGGGGAGTGGGCCACCTTCTTCGCCGCCGGCGCGGCCAAGCGCGCCGCCGCCGAGGCCGGGCTGTCCCGCGCGGTCACCGAGCGCGAGGCCGACGACCTGGTCCGCGACGCCGGGACCTTCCTCGCCGTGGTCGAGGAGCTGCTGGCCACCACGCCCGAGCCGGCGCCCCGGCCGCGCGTGGTCGGCGGCACCGCGCACCGGCCCGCCCGCGGGCGGTGAGCGGGGACCCCTTCGTCCACCTGCACGTCGCCTCCGGCTACTCCCTGCGGTACGGGGCCAACCACCCGGCCGACCTGGTCGCGCGCGCCGCCGAGCACGGCATGACGGCGCTGGCGCTGACCGACCGCGACGGTCTGTACGGCGCGGTCAAGTTCGCGCTGGCCTGCCGGTCGGCCGGGCTGCGGCCGGTGTTCGGCGTCGACCTCGCGGTCGCGCCGGCGGTGGACACGACCGTGCCGCCGGCACGGGCGCACGTGCTGGGCGAGGACGAGTTCTCCCTGCGCCGTACCGGGCACGCCCCCGCGCGGCCGGCGCCGGCGCGGCGCAGCCCCGTGCGGGGCGGCGCCGGCGTCGACCCGCGGCTGCCGCGGGTCACCTTCCTCGCCCGCGACGGCGCCGGCTGGCGCTCGCTGTGCCGGCTGACCAGTGCCACGCACCTGCGCGGCACCCGCGGCGAGCCGGTGGCCTCGCTCGCGCTGGCCGCCGAGCACGCGCCCGGGCTGGTCGCGGTGCTGGGACCGGACTCGCCGGTGGGCCGGGCGCTCGCGGCCGGGCGGGCCGACGTCGCCTCCGCGCGGCTGGACGCCTGGCGGTCGGTGTTCGGCCCGGGCTCGCTGGTGCTGGAGGTGGTGCACCACCGCGGCCGGGGCGACCGCTCCCGCGCCCAGCGGCTGCTGCGCTTCGCCGAGGAGGAGGGCGTGCCGGCGGTGCTCACCAACGCCGTCCGCTACGTCGACGCCCTCGACGCGCCCACCGCCGACGTCCTCGACGCCTCCCGGCGGCTGGTCGCCCTCGACACCCGGCACGTCGACCGGCGCACCGCCGAGGGCTACCTCAAGTCGGGCAAGGAGATGGCCGAGGTCGCCGCCGACCTCGCCGGCCCCGACCGCGACGCCGCGCTGCGGCTGACCGAGCGCACCGCCCGGCTGGCCGAGCAGTGCGCCGTCGACGTCCGCGAGGACCTCGGCATCGGCACCGTGCGCTATCCCGAGCTCGACGTCGTCACCGCGCCCGGCGAGCGCGGGACGGACCCGTCCGAGGTGCTGCGCGCCCGCTGCGAGGCCGGGCTCGGCCGGCGCGGGATGGCCCGCACGGAGAAGGTGACCCGGCGGCTCGAGGAGGAGCTCGCCGTCATCGACTCCCTCGGCTACCCCTCCTACTTCCTCACCGTCGCCGACGTCGTCGACCTGATCAGGGGCCTGCGGGTCCGGGCCGCGGCGCGCGGGTCGGGCGCGGGCAGCCTGGTCACCTACCTGCTCGGCATCTCCGACGTCGACCCGATCCGCTACGGCCTGCTGATGGAGCGGTTCCTCTCCCCGCTGCGCCACCAGCTGCCCGACATCGACATCGACGTGGAGTCCGCCCGGCGGATGGAGGTCTACGACGCGGTCCTCGACCGCTTCGGCGCCCACCGGGTCAGCTGCATCTCGATGATGGACACCTACCGGGTGCGGCACGCCATCCGCGACGTCGGCGCCGCGCTCGGCCTGCCGCCGGCCGAGATCGACGCCGTCGCCAAGGCGTTCCCGCACGTCCGGGCCAACCAGGTGCACGCCGCGCTGCGCGACCTGCCGGAGCTGCGGGCCAGCCGGATGGGCTCGCGGCGGGGCGGCGGCACCGGCGACCTCGACCTGCTGTTCGACCTGGTCGCCCGGCTCGACGGCCTGCCCCGGCACATCGCGCTGCACCCGTGCGGCGTGCTGCTGTCCGACGCCACGCTGCTCGACCGGACGCCGGTGGAGAGCAGCTACCTCGGTTACCCGATGAGCCAGTTCGACAAGGACGACGTCGAGGAGCTCGGGCTGCTCAAGCTCGACCTGCTCGGCATCCGGATGCAGTCGGCGATCGCGCACGCCCTCGACGAGGTGGCCCGGGTCGACGGCGAGACCGTCGACGTCGACGCCGTCCCGCGCGACGACCCGACGACGTTCGAGCTCATCCGCAGCACCCGGACGCTCGGCATGTTCCAGATCGAGTCGCCGGGGCAGCGGGAGCTGGTCGGCAAGTTCGGGCCGGAGACGTTCGAGGACATCGTCATCGACATCTCGCTGTTCCGGCCCGGGCCGGTGAAGAGCGACATGGTGACGCCGTTCCTGCTGGCCCGGAACGGCTGGCAGGACCCGGTCTACCCGCACGAGGACCTCGCGCCGTTCCTGCGGGAGACCGCCGGGGTCGTCGTCTTCCACGAGCAGGTGCTGCAGATCGTGGCGCAGATGACCGGCTGCGACCTCGCCCAGGCCGACGAGGCGCGCCGCGCGCTGGGCGACCGGGAGCTGCACCCGGAGGTGCGGGCCTGGTTCGTGCCCGAGGCGCTGCGGCGCTACCCGGTCGACGTCGTCGAGAGGGTGTGGGAGGTGCTCGTCGCCTTCGGCTCGTTCGGGTTCTGCAAGGCGCACGCGGCGGCGTTCGCGCTGCCCACCTACCAGTCGGCGTGGCTGAAGACCCACCACCCGGCGGCCTTCCTCGCGGGGGTGCTCACCCACGACCCGGGCATGTACCCGAAGCGGCTGATCCTCGACGACGCCCGCAACTTCGGGATCCGGGTGCTGGGCCTGGACGTCAACGCCTCGACCGGCACCTACCGCGTGGAGCGGCTCGCCCCCGCGGACCGGCGGGAGGACTGGCGGCGGCCGGAGTGGATGCCGGCGGCGATGCCCGACCCGTCGGGCTACGGGATCCGGCTGTCGCTCACCGACGTCAAGGGCATCGGCGAGGACGAGGTGGAGCGGATCGTGGCCGGGCAGCCCTACCGGTCGCTGACCGACTTCTGGTCGCGGGCCGCGGTGTCCCGGCCGGTGGTCGAGCGGCTGGTGCTCGCCGGCGGGTTCGACTCGCTCTACGGGTTCGGCGTGCGCGACCGCGAGGCCGGCCGGCCCACCCGCTCGCGCCGGTCGGTGACCCGCCGCGACCTGCTGCTGCAGATCAGCGAGCTGGACCGGTGGAGCCGCAGCGGGGCGAGGGCCGGGTCGGTGGGGCAGCTCAGCCTGGACCTGCTCGGCCTCGACTCCGGGGACGCGGGACCCCCGGGAGGAGGCGGTCCCGAGGAGACCGGGCCGGAGTGGGGCGGGGGGTCCGGGCTGCCGGAGTTCACCGACGCCGAGCTGGTCCGTGCCGAGCTGGAGGTGCTCGGGCTGGACGCCAGCCGGCACGTCGTCGACTTCTACCGGCCGTTCCTCTCGGCGATCGGCGCGGTGCCGGCGGGGGAGCTGCTCGGTGCCCGCAGCAGCGCCGAGGTGCTGGTGGCCGGGGTCAAGGTGGCCACCCAGACCCCGCCGATCCGGTCGGGACGCCGGGTGGTGTTCGTGACCCTCGACGACGGCACCGGCTGCACCGACTCGACCTTCTTCGAGGACGTGCAGGGCCCCTACGCGGCGACGGTGTTCCACTCGTGGCTGCTGGTGATCCGCGGGGTGCTGCGGCGCACCGGCCCGCGCGGGGTGTCGATCCGGGCCACCGGCGCCTGGGAGATGCCCGCGCTGTACGAGGCCTGGGAGACCGGCGGCCTCGCCGCGGTGGCCGAGCACATGGCCGCGCCGGGGGAGTACACCGACCAGGCCATAGCCGGGGCGGCGGCCTCGCACGGCTCGCGGCCGGTGGTGGTCAAGCCGGTGCTCGTGCACCCGACCGGCTTCCGCATGTCGCCGTACGCGGACGTCAAGCCCGCCGGGGACGACGCCGCGACCGCCGCCCGGAGCGCCGCGGCAGGACGGAGCGCCGCGGCAGGACGGAGCGCCGCGGCAGGACGGAGCGCCGCAGCGGCCGCGCCGCGCAAGCTCTGGCACTCCAGCCCGGGCAGCTGCGGCCACTGACGCCCGCCCGCCCCGCACCGGCCGGCGCACCGATGAGTCCCGGGCGTCCGCGGCGTCTGCCCTCCCGAGCGCCGGCGTCCCGGCCGGCACCGTGGAGGAGGACAGCCGTGCCGAAGCAGATCCCGTGCCTGTGGTTCGACACCGAGGCCGAGGAGGCCGCGCGCTTCTACACGTCGATCTGGCCGGACGCCGAGGTCCTCGGCACCGTCCGCTACGGCGCCGAGGACCCCGCGCGGGAGGGGCAGGTCCTCACGGTCAGCTGGCGGCTCGGCGACACCGAGTACGTCGGCCTCAACGGCGGCCCGCAGGACTGGCGGTTCAGCGAGGCCATCTCCTTCCAGGTCCTGTGCGCCGACCAGGCCGAGGTCGACCACTACTGGGACCGGCTCACCGACGGCGGCCAGGAGGCCCCCTGCGGCTGGCTGAAGGACCGCTTCGGCGTCTCCTGGCAGGTCGTGCCCGTCCGGCTGCTGGAGCTGCAGGCCGACCCCGACCCCGACCGGCGGCGCCGCGCCGTCGAGCAGATGTTCACGATGCGGAAGATCGTCATCGCCGACCTGGAGCGCGCCGCCGACTCGGTCTCCGCCTGAACCGGCCGCGGGCCGGTGCGGGGAGACCCCCGCCACTAGGGTCGGACGGGTGACCGCCCCCGCACCGTCCACCGGCGAGCAGCTGCCCGTCCGGACCGCCGCGGTCTGGGCCGCGCTCGACCCGCTGGCCGGCGCGGGGACCCCGCTGCGGGTCCTCGACGTCGGCGGCGGCAGCGGCGTCTTCGCCGTCCCGCTGGCCCGCCGCGGCCACGAGGTCACCGTCGTCGACCCCAGCGCCGACGCGCTGGCCACCCTCGAGCGCCGGGCGCAGACCGCCGGGGTGGGCGACCGGGTCCGCGGCCTGCAGGGCGACGGCGACCTGCTGCACGAGCTGCCCCTCGGCAGTGACGGTCCCGACGGCGGCGGCTACGACCTCGCGCTGTGCCACGCGGTGCTCGAGGTGGTCGACGACCCCGCCACCACCCTCGGCGAGATCACCCGCGCGCTGCGCCCCGGCGGCCGGGTGAGCGTGGCGACCGCCAACCGGGCCGGCGCCGTCCTCGCCCGGGCGCTGGGCGGCCACCCCAAGGAGGCGCTGGCCCTGCTCGAGGACCGCGACCCCGCGCCCGGCCGCACCCGCCCCGCGCGCCGCCGGTTCGCCGCCGAGGACCTGCTCGCGCTGCTGCGCAACGCCGGGCTCGAGCCGGAGGAGTGGCGCGGCGTCGCCGTCGTCGCCGACCTGCTCGACGCGAGCTCCGGCGCCGACCCCGAGGCCGTCCGCCGCCTCGAGCTCGCGCTGGCCGGCACCTCGCCCTACCGCGACGTCGCCGCCGGCCTGCACGTCCTGGCCACGCGCCCGTGACGGCGCTGCCGCCGGACCTCGTCCGCCCCGCCTACGGCGCGGCCAGCCTCGCCGACGTCCTGCCCGGCGCGGCCGCCGCCCTGGGGGTCGGCGTCGACCGCGGCGGCCTGCCCGCCGACCCGCTCGGCCTCACCGCGGCCCTGGCCGGCGCCCGCCGGGTCGCGGTCCTGCTCGTCGACGGCCTCGGCGCGCACCTGCTGCGCGCGCACGCGCACCTCGCCCCGGCCCTCGCCGCGCTGGCCACGCCCGCCGGCGACCTCGCCGCCCCCTGCCCGAGCACCACCCCGGTCAGCCTCGCCACGCTCGGCACCGGCGTCCCCCCGGGCGGGCACGGCGTCCTCGGCTTCGTCACCGCCGTCCCCGGCGAGGACCGGCTGCTCAACCACGTGCAGTGGGCCGACGACCCCGACCCCCGCGACTGGCAGCCCCGCCCCACGGTCTTCGAGCAGGCCGCGGCCGCCGGCCTGCCGGTCACCGCCGTCGCCCCCTACGCCTACGCCGGCTCCGGCCTCACCACCGCCGTGTACCGGGGCGCGGCCTACGCGGGCACGGTCGGCGCCGGTGACCTCGCCGCCGTGCTGCTGCAGTCGCTGGCCGCCACCCCCACCGGGCTGGTCTACGGCTACACCCCCGAGCTCGACCTCACCGGCCACGTGCGCGGGGTCGACTCCGCCAGCTGGCGGGTGCAGCTCACGCTGGTCGACCGGGTGGTCGAGCAGGTGGTCGCCGGCCTGCCCGACGACGCCGCCCTGCTGGTCACCGCCGACCACGGCATGCTCGACGTCCCCGCCGGCACCCGCCTCGACGTCGACGACGAGCCCGCCCTGCTCGACGGCGTCGCGCTGCTGGCCGGCGAGCCCCGCGCCCGCTACGCGCACACCGTCCCGGGCGCCGCCGCCGACGTCCTCGACGCCTGGCGCGGCGTGCTCGGCGACCGGGCGTGGGTGGCCGGGCGGGAGGAGGCGGTCGCCAGCGGGGTGTTCGGCGCCGTCGGCGAGGGGATGGCCGCCCGCATCGGCGACGTCGTCGCGCTCGCCCGCGGCCCGTGGGCGGTCACCGCCTCGGCCACCGAGCCGGGACCGAGCCGGCTGGCCGCCTACCACGGGTCGCTCACCGACGCCGAGGTCGCGATCCCGCTGCTGCTCGCCCGCGGCCGGGCGCTGGCCTAGCGGCCGGGCTCAGCGGACCGGGGACACCGACAGCGCCGTCCACGTGCGCGGGTGCGCCGCGTGCACCGCCCGGCAGGTCAGCTGCGCCGCCTCGTCCGCCGGCCGGCTCTCCACCCGCACCACGACGTCGCCGTCCGCGCCGCCGAGCACCACCTCGAACCGCTCGACGCCGTCGGCGTCCTCCGCCGCGGTGGCGGCCAGGCGCCGGGAGCCGCGCACCGGCAGGTCGTCGACGCCGAGCAGACCCAGCCGCTCACGGGCGGCCTGCTGGGCGGCCTGCGCGGGCAGCGGCAGCCCGGCCCGCCCGCGCAGCCACGGCAGCGCCACCTCGCCGCGCGCGTGCGCCGCGACCAGGTCGGCGCCGTCGCCGGGCACCTGCCCGTAGGCGAACCCGTGCGGCAGCACCAGCACGTTGGAGGCGAACCGGCAGCCGCCGAGGTGGCTGCACTCCCAGACGTCGGCGGGCGCGGGCATCGCCGCGGCCAGCGGCCGGCCGCGCAGCGCGCAGCAGGCGTCGTGCTGCCCGTGCGTGCACACCAGGTACACCGGCCGGTCGGCGCGCTCGCCCACCGAGCCGTCCCAGGGCGCCTCCACCAGGTCGGCGTCGTCGGTGCGGGTGGACCACCACAGGCCCTCGCGGCCCGGGCGGCCGTCGGCGTAGGCCCAGCGGCGCCCGGAGTCCGCGGCCCGGTCGCCGGGCCGGCGGACGAGCAGCACCCGCACGCCCTCGGCGCGGGCGCGCGCGGCCAGCCGGGCGGTCACCGCCAGGTCGATGCGGGAGCCGGTCAGCGCGTCGCGGCCCCACGGGCCCGGCTGCTCGACGAGCAGCCAGCGCTGCGCCGGCCCGGCCGTGGCCACGGGGGAGTCCCCCCGGACCAGGGCCGTGACCGAGCAGCGGGTGGCGTCGAGCCGGCCGGCGCGCGCGGGGACGGGAGCGGTCACCCGGGGGCAGGTGACGGGGTCACGACCCGGTCCCGAGGGCGTCGGCACGCTCCCCATCGTCCCCGCCGGCGTCGGGCGCCGGGGCGCCCGGTCCGTGCGGGCCCGGCTCGGGGGCGATGGCCGGGACGCCGTCGAACCCGTGCGCGCCCTGCACCGCCGCGTCGGCGACGAGCGCGATCGACTCGGTGACCAGCCGGCGGGCGAGGACGAGGCGGTCGTCGGCGTCGAGGCCGGCCAGGTCGGCGACCTTGAGCTCGCCGGCGGCCAGCAGCCCCTCCAGCGCGGCGCGGGTCGAGGCGGGGAACTCCAGCCGGCGGCGGCCGGCCAGCAGCGCCACCCGCTCGCCCTCGGCGGTGGCCGGGGCCTCCCGCAGCGCGCAGCGCAGCCGGCGGCGCAGCCGCAGCACGGTGTCCGGGGTGAGCGCGGCCGCCGCGGTGGCCTGGGCCAGCGGCGCCACCGGCTCGGGGCGGACCTGCGACCAGGTCCGCGAGCGCAGCCGCTCGGCGACCTCGCCGGGGTCCACCCGGCCCAGCCACTCCTGCAGCGCGGTCACGACCGTGGCGACGTCGTCGCGGACCGACGCCGGGTCGGACAGGTCCAGGCCCAGCGGCAGGGCGCGGCGCAGCTCCCGGTCCTCGGCGGCCAGCACCCGCACCAGGTCCAGCGCGGACTCGGCCGCGGCCCAGCGGGTCACCGAGTGCACGCCGATGGTCAGGTGCGCGCTGGTCTGCCCGAGCGCGACCGCCGAGTGCAGGTAGCCGCGCGGCAGGTAGAGGGTGTCGCCCGGGCGCAGCACGGCGTCGACCACCGGCTCGCGCCCGGCGGCCGCGGCGACGGCGGCCCGGCGGTCGGTCCACGGCTGGGTGCGCAGCGGCTCCTCGAGCACCGGCTCGTGGACGGTCCAGTGCTTCTCGCCGGCCACCTGCAGCACGAAGACGTCGTGGACGTCGTAGTGCGGGCTGAACCCACGCGAGGACGGCGGCGTGACGTACGCGTTGACCTGCGTGGGGTGCCCCAGGTCGGCGGCGAGCTGGTCGGCGAACTCGATCAGCGGCGGCCACAGCCGGTGCAGGCCCTGCAGGACCACGGTGCTGCCGTCGGCGAACAGCCGCAGGACGGCGTCGGAGGAGACCTGGTCGGCCACCTCGGCGCCGGCGCCACCGGAGGTGGTGAACCGCTGGGCGTCGACGACGGCGCCGTCCTTGGCGATGCGCAGGAACGGCGTGCGCAGGCCGCGCCGCGACAGCAGCTCGTCCACGTCGGTCAGCGTCAGCAGGTCGGTGAACGACTCCCCGGTGTCCTCGGCGCGGGCGAGCAGCGGGCGGCGGGACCAGTACTGCTCGGCGAAGACCGCGGGGTCGAGGTGCGTGCACCGGCGCAGGGCCGGGCGGGCGTCAGCCCCGCCCGGCCCCGCGGCGGTCGGGTCCTGGCTCAGGCCGAACCGTCCGCGCCACCGTCGGCACCGCCGTCGGCACCGCCATCGGCGCCACCGTCGGCACCGCCGTCCGCACCGCCGTCGGCACCGCCGTCCGCACCGCCGTCGGCGCCACCGTCCGCACCGCCGTCCGCGCCGCCGTCAGCACCGCCGTCGGCACCGCCGCCGGCCGCGCCACCGTCGGCCGGGCCGTGGCCCGCGCCGCTGTCGGCACCGCCGTCGGCGCCGCCGTCGTGCTGGCCGGGCGTGCCCTCGCCGGCTCCGCTGTCGGCCGGACCCTCCGTGCTGGTCATGTCGTCGTCGTCGAGCGCCATCGGGCTCCTCCGGGATCCGGGTCGGGACCGTCCGCCGGACGGCGGTCGGTGGTGTCCCACCTACCTCGCCCGTGGGCCGGTCACACATGCGCCGACCAGCGTCTTCCCGACGCGCCCGGACACGCCGGGGACGGCGCGCCGCCTCCTGGGGAGGGCCGCTAGTCTCCGAACACGTGTTCGAACGGGGAGGTCGCGTGGGGTCGTCGGGGGGGCGTGCCGAGGGGTGCACGGTGCTGCACGTCGACATGGACGCGTTCTTCGCCAGCGTCGAGGTGCGCCGCCACCCCGAGCTCGCCGGCACGCCGGTCATCGTCGGCGGCGCGGGCAACCGCGGGGTGGTCACCTCGGCCACCTACGAGGCCCGCGCGTACGGCGTGCACGCCGCCATGCCGACGGCGCGGGCGCTGCGCCTGTGCCCGACGGCGACCGTGCTGCCGGGGGACACGGCGCTGTACGCCGAGGTGTCCCGCGCGGTCATGGCGCTGTTCCGGTCGGTGACCCCGCTGGTGGAGCCGCTGAGCCTGGACGAGGCCTTCCTCGACGTCGGCGGGGCCGGGCGCCGGCTGGGCGACGCCGCCGAGATCGGGGACTACCTGCGCGCCCGCGTCTTCGACGAGCAGGGCATCACCTGCTCCGTCGGCGTGGCCGGCACCAAGTTCGTGGCCAAGCTCGCCTCCACCCACGCCAAGCCCGACGGGCTGCTCGTCGTCCGCCCGGCCGAGGTCATCGACTTCCTGCACCCGCTGCCGGTCGGCGCCCTGTGGGGCGTGGGCGCGAAGACCGAGCAGGTGCTGCTGCGGCTGGGGCTGCGCACCGTCGGCGACCTCGCGCACGTCCCGGCGCGCACCCTGCAGCGGGCGCTGGGCCCCGCCGCCGGCGGCCACCTGCACGAGCTCGCCTGGGGCCGCGACCCCCGCCGGGTGGTGCCCGACGAGCCGGAGCGGTCGACCGGGCACGAGGAGACCTTCCCCACCGACGTCGACGACCCCGCGGTCGTCCACCGGGAGCTGCTGCGGCTGTCCGAGCGGACGGCGGCCCGGCTGCGCGCGGGCGGCTGGCTGACCCGCACGGTGAGCATCAAGGTCCGCTTCGCCGACTTCACCACCCTCACCCGCAGCCGCACCCTCGGCGTCCCCACCGACGTCGGGCAGGACGTGTACGAGACCGCGCGCGCCCTGTTCGACGCCCTCGGGCTGGACCGGGCGCGGATCCGGCTGGTCGGCGTGCGGGCCGAGCGGCTGGTCCCGGCCGGCCAGGCGCCCCGCCAGCTGGAGCTCGGCGCCCGCGAGCACGGCCGCCGCGACGCCGAGCTGGCCGCCGACCGGGCCGCCCGCCGGTTCGGCGCCGGCGCGGTGCGGCCGGCCACCCTGCTGCACCGCGACCGCGACCGCCGGGTGCGCTGAGACGGGCCCGGGGGACCGCCCGGGACCCCCCGGAGGGGTGGTCACGACGGCGGTACGGCGGGTCGCCGCGGACTCGCCTTTCGCACCCCGCCAACGGCTCGTATCCTCGGTGTCACCACCGGGTACGGGCCCGGCGGTGTCTGGCTCCGCCCACCTGGAGGTCTCGGTGCCGCTCTCCGAGCACGAGCAGCGACTGCTGGAGCAGATCGAGCGCGCCCTCGTCGACGACGATCCCAAGTTCGCCTCCTCCGTCCGCACCGGCGACCGCAGGCTCAGGGCGCGGCGGAAGCTGCAGCTCGGTGCGCTGCTGGTCGTGGTGGGCCTGGCCGTCCTCGTCGGTGGTGCCGTCGTCCCGTCCGTGCCGCTGGGCGTCCTCGGGTTCCTCGTGATGTTCGGCGGCGCCGCGCTCGGCGTCCTCAACTACCGCTCGGCCACCGGCGCCGTCGAGACCGGCCCGGCCGGTGCCCGCGGCGCGCAGGGCGGCCGCGGCCGGGGCGGCAGGCCCCGCAAGCAGCCGCTGAAGAACCGGCTCGAGGAGCGCTTCCGCCGCCGCTACGACCAGTAGCCCGCGAGACCCCGCGACGGCCGCCGTCCCACCCGGGACGGCGGCCGTCGCCGTTCCCGTGGCCGCGGGAGCCGACCCGTCCCGGGGGGACGAGGACGATGGGGCCTGCCCCACGAGCCGATCGGGAGGGGGAGTCCGGACGACGCAGACACGGCCCCTGGAGCACCTGTCCTTCGACCGCCCCGACGAGGTCCGGCAGGGTGAGAACTGGCGGCTGGAGCTGCTGCACCTGGCCGGCGGCGCCGAGGTCGGCCGCATCACCGTCCAGCCCGGCTGGCGGTGGTCCGAGCACGTCCGGCCGGTGGCCGGCACGGACCTGTGCCAGGCCCCGCACCAGCAGTACCAGGTCTCCGGCCGCATCCACGTCGTGATGGCCGACGGCACCGAGATCGAGTCCGGCCGCGGTGAGGTCACGTCGCTGCCGCCGGGGCACGACGCCTGGGTGGTGGGGGACGAGCCGGTCGTGGCCATCGACCGGCACGGCGCCTCGGTCCGGGCGGCCCGGCCGTAGCCCCGCCGGCCCGGGACCGGCGGGGCGGGCTCAGGCGGCGGGGTTCCGGCGGGGGAGCCTCGCGGTGACCGCGGCCGCGAGCGCGTCGCCCAGCGACGCGGGCCACAGCAGCGCCCGCAGCCGGGCCCGCGGCGCCGCCGCCGCGGTCAGCCCTCGCCGCGCCCGGGTCAGCGCGGCGCCCAGGGACGGGTCGGCGGGCGCGCCGGGGCGGCCGTAGCTGGCCGCCTCCTCCGCCCGGGCCAGCCGCCCGACCGCGTCGGCCGCGTCGGGGACGCCGGCCCGGTGCGCGCCCCCGGCGACCGCGACGCCGTCGAGGGTGCGGGTCAGCGCCGCCGCCTGCTGCCGCGGGGTCTGCGCGGGGTCCCAGGGCAGGCCCAGGTCCCGCGCGGTCGCGGCGAGCTCGTCCCACAGCGCGGCGGGGCTCCCGCCGGCCACCCGGCGGCGCCGCTGCAGCGCGCGGGCGCCGGCCGGAGCGGCCAGCAGCGCGGCCAGCCCCAGCAGCACGCCGGCGGCGACCAGCACCGGCCGCGCCGACGACGTCTGCGCGGCCGTCGTGCCCTGCGGGGTGGCGCCGTCCACCCGGTCCTGCTGCGGCGTCGGGGCGCTCTGCGGCGCGGTCGGCGCGGTCGGGACGTCCTGCGGGCGCTCGAGCACCTCCTGGTCGGCCGGCCGCGGCGCCCACGGCAGGTCGACGGCGCGCTCGCTGTCGATCGGGGTGGGGTCGAACGGCACCCAGCCGAGGTCGTCGAAGTACACCTCGACCCAGGCGTGCGCGTCGTCGCTGGTGACCAGCCGCCCGCCGCCGGGCTGCACCCGGCCGGGCGTGTAGCCCAGCGCGACCCGGGCGGGGATGCCCGCGGCCCGCACCATGGCGGCCATCGCCCCGGCGTACTGCTCGCAGTAGCCCTGCTTGAGCTGCAGGAAGTCGACGAGGTCGTCGCCGCTGGTGCCCGGCCGGGTCGCGAGGCTGTAGACGAAGCCGTTCGCGCGGGAGAAGTGGCCCTGGATGGCGCGCACCGCGTCGTAGGGGGTGGCCGCGCCCGCGGTGAGGCTCGCGACCAGGTCGGTGACGGCGGGGTCCAGCGGCGGCAGCGCGGTGTCGCGCTCGCGCACCGGCGAGCCGGGCGGCACCTCGCCGGCGGCGCGCAGGTCGTCCTCGGTGGGGCGGGCCTCGACGGCGGTGACCCGGTAGCTCTGGGCCGCGGTGGTGACGTCGCGGCCGAAGACGGTGCCGGTGGTGGGGTCGAACCGCCAGGCCCCGGGGTCGGCGATCTCCACCGTCAGGGGGGAGCTGAGCACCGGCAGGAACCGGTCGTCGTGGCCGACCGCGGTGATCGTGGCCTCGACCCGCCGGCCGTCGCGGCGCCCGGGCAGCGGCGCGAGGTCGTCGGGCTGCCCCACCGACGTCTCGCCGTCGAGGTTGCCCACCGTCCAGCCGTCCTCGGCGCTGTAGACGTCGAGGGTCACCACGCGCAGGTAGCCGGGGTCCAGGACCGAGGCGTCGAACCGCAGCAGGTCGATCGGCTGGGGCAGCGTGAGCTGGCCCTGCAGCGCCGCGGCCGCGTCGAGTGCGGTGCCGGTCGACCCGCCGCCGCCCCCGGGACCGAAGCCGGCGACCACCCGGCCCTCGGGCAGGGTCGGCACCACGCTGCCGCCCACCAGGGCGGCGGCCAGGGCCAGCGCGGCGGTGCCGGTCGCGGCGAGCCCGCCGGCGCCGCCGCGCCGCCCGGCCCGCGCGGCCAGCCGCCGCGCCTGGTCGGCCCACAGCAGCAGCGCCAGCCCCGCGGCCGGGGCCGCGACCGCCGTCAGCCCGATGCTGCCGGTGACCGTGCTGACCGGCACGCAGAACAGGACCAGCAGCCCCAGCCCGGCGAGGGCCGGCTGCCGACCGCCGACGGCGATCAGGTCGACGACGACGGCGACGATCCCGACCAGCAGCACGGTGAGCGCGAGCAGGCCGGTCAGCGGCAGCGCCGGTGTGGACTGCTCGCGGATCTCGGCCGAGCCGTCGGTGAGCACCGCGGCGAGGTCGCCGAGGGAGCCGGGGGTGGGCAGCCAGCCGCCGATCGCGTCGCCGGGGGCGAACAGCGCCGTCATCAGGCAGAGCAGGGCGGCCAGCTGGCCCAGCGGCACCAGCGGGACGCCGGCGGCGCCGGCGCGGGCGGGCAGCGCCCGGCCGCCGGACGCCCAGGCCCACAGCGCCGGCCCGGCCGCGCGCAGCGCCAGCCCGGTGAGCGCGACCACCGCGATCGCCGCCAGCGCCGGCGGCGCCCAGGCCGGGCGGGTGAAGACCGGCGCCAGGGCGCAGCTGCCCAGCGCGGTGGCGACCGCGGCGGCCAGCGTCGTGCCGCCCTCGCGGGACAGCGTGCCCGGCGGCACGGGCGCCGGCGGGGGTGCGGGGACCGGCGGCGGGACCGGCCCGCCGGACCGGACCGGGGGCGGCGGCGGGGCGAGCGTGGTCACGCCGGCACCCCCAGGACGCCGCCGCCCCGGACCCCGGCGGAGGCCGGGGCGAGGTCGCCCCACACGGCCTCGACGGTGCGCGAGGAGTCGGCGACGACGACCTGCCAGCCCGCGCCGCGCAGCAGCGTCGCGGACTGCTCCAGCTGGGCGGCCAGCGCCGCGCGCGCCGTGGCCGACAGCCCGCGCTTGCTGCGGGCGCCGGGATCGGACCAGCTGGCCACGTCGAGCAGGACCGCGACGTCGGCGGACGGGCCCGAGCGCGCGGCGACGAGTTCGGTGAGGTCGTCGGGGCCGACCGCGCCGAGCAGCGCGACGACCGGGCCCTCGCCCGCCACGCGGTGCAGCAGCTCCGCGGCCGGTCCCAGACCGGTGCCGCGGCCGGGGCCGAGCGTGGCCAGCCGGTCCAGCAGCTCGCCCGGTCCCAGGGCCGCCCGCGCGGCGGGGGCGGCGCGGCCGCCGTCCGGCGCGGTGGGGGTGAGCTCGCCGGCGGTGGTGACCACGCGCAGCGCCGCCCCCCGCCGCGCCAGCGCGGTGCCGATGCTCGCCGCGGCCTCCACCAGCCACTCGAGGCTGTCCTGCGGCGGTGTCGGGTCACCGGGCGGGCCGGGGACGGCGCCGCCGGCGACCGGTCCCGGGCCGGCGGCGCGGGTGAGCAGGTGGGCGCGGGTGCGGGTGTCGAGCAGCAGCGCCGCCTGGGCGCGCCAGGGCCGCTCCTCCAGCCGGACCATGAGCTCGCCGGTGCGGGCGGTGGCCCGCCAGTGCACCTTCCGCAGGTCGTCGCCGTGCCGGTACGCCCGGGTGCTCACGTCGTCCTCGCCGTGCACCGCGATCGAGCGGCGGGCGCCCTCGCCGCCGCCTCCGTGCCCGCCGCCCGGGCCGCCGGGCCCCAGCGGCCGGACCCGCGGCACGACCACCAGCGGCGCCCCGTCGGTGCCGCTGGTGGTGCGCTGCACCAGCCCGAAGGGGTCGACCAGGCGCAGCCGCAGCGGGCCGAGCCGGAACCGGCCGCGGCGGGCGCCGGCCACCCGGTACCGCATGCCGGCGGTCGCGGCGGCGGGCAGCCGCTCGACGACGAACGAGGGGGAGCGGCCCAGCTCGGGCGGCAGGTGCTCGGACAGCAGCCACAGCCGTCCCGTCCGCCGGTCGGCGTTGGTCACCTCGAGCAGCACCTCGGCGTCCTGGCCGCGCGGCACCCGAGACGGCGACACGGTGCGCCGGACGCCGACGCGGAACCGCTGCCGGGCGACGGCGACCGCCGACACCAGCGGCAGCGCGAGCACGAAGACGGCGATCTGCACCAGCGGACGCTCGCCGAGCAGCGCGCCGAGCCCGAGCAGGGTGGCCCCCGCGGCGACCAGGCAGCGGCCGCGGAGGGTGAGCGAGGTCAGCGCCGTGCGCAACGGCCCACCCACCGCGGTCAGCGCCCGCGGAGGACGGGCACGGTGGACAACAGCGCGGTGACCACCTGCTCGGCGGTGCGGCGCGCGGCCGCGGCGTCGGCGGTGAGCAGCAGCCGGTGGGCGAGCACCGGGACGGCCATCGCCTGCACGTCGTCGGGGAGCACGTGGTCGCGGCCGGACAGCGCCGCCGACGCGCGGGCGGTGCGCAGCAGCTGCAGCCCGGCCCGCGGGGAGGCGCCCAGCCGCAGCTCGGGGGAGCGGCGGGTGGCCTCGACCAGCGCGACGACGTAGCGGCGGATCGCGTCGGAGACGTGCAGCGACTGCACCGCCGTCACCAGCGCGCGCACCGTGCCGGCGTCGGCCACCGGCGTCAAGGAGGCCAGCGGGTCGGCTGTGCCGCGGTCGTCGAGCATGGCGACCTCGGCCTCGCGGTCGGGGTAGCCCATCGAGACCCGCGCGGTGAACCGGTCGCGCTGGGCCTCGGGGAGGGGGTAGGTGCCCTCCATCTCCACCGGGTTCTGGGTGGCCATCACCAGGAACGGCCGGGCCAGCTCGTAGCTGACGCCGTCGACGGTGACCTGCCGCTCCTCCATGCACTCCAGCAGCGCCGACTGCGTCTTGGGCGAGGCCCGGTTGATCTCGTCGGCGACGACGACGTTGGCGAAGACCGCGCCGGGCTTGAACTCGAAGGCCCGGGTCTCCTGGTCGTAGACGGCCACGCCGGTGACGTCGCTCGGCAGCAGGTCGGGGGTGAACTGGATGCGCCGCACGCTGGCGTCGATCGAGCCGGCCAGCGCCTTGGCCAACGTCGTCTTGCCGGTCCCGGGAACGTCCTCCACCAGCAGGTGGCCCTCGGCGAGCAGCACCACGAGGGCGAGGCGGACGACGTCGGGCTTGCCCTGGACGACGCGGGACACGTTGGCCGCGATCCGCGCGCCCTCCGCGGCGACGTCCACCGGCAGCCCCGCCGTCCCGCCCGCCGCACGCATGGTGTCGGTCACCCGGCCCACGGTACGTGCCCGGAGCGGTCCGCAACGTGTCCGCGCACCGCCCCCACCGGGCCCCTCCCCGGTCCCCACCACGACGGCCCCCGCGCCCCCTCCCGGTGGGCCGTCCCCCCACCGCACCCCACCCGGCCGCCCCCCGCCGTCCCCGTGCCCCTGACCTGCACGCCAACGGGTGGAGCGGGTGGGTCACGACATGGTGTCGAGTGGTGTCTGGTGGGGCGTAGTGGGTTAGTGTGTGGCGCGGTGGGGAGCCAGGGCCCGTCCCGGGTCCGCGGAGGACACGAGGAGGACCACATGGGGGAGGTGATCCGGTGTTCGTCGGCAGCTTCGCCCTGCGCCTCGACGAGAAGGGCCGGCTCGCGCTCCCCGTCCGGTTCCGCGACCAGGTGGCCGACGGCATGGTGATCAAGAAGGGCCAGGAGCGCTGCGTCTACGGCCTGACCATGGCCCGGGTCGCCGAGCAGAGCCGCGCCGCCGCCAGCATGGCCCCCGCCGACACCGCCGAGGCCCGGATGCGCGCCCGCATGAGCTTCGGGTCGATGGTCGAGGTCGAGCCCGACAAGGCCGGCCGCATCACCATCCCGGCCAACCTGCGCCAGTACGCCGGCCTCGACCGCGACGTGGTCGTCGTGGGTGTCGACACCCGCTTCGAGATCTGGGACCAGGCCACGTGGGACGCCTACGTGGAGGAGCAGGAGGCGGCCTTCGCCGCCATGGAGAGCGAGGGGATGCCCACGCTGTCCTGACCCCGTCCCGCCGGTCGCCCCGACTCCCGCGCGCGCCCGTCCGCGAGCCGACTTCCCCGCGGCTCGACCGGGTGCGGCCCGAACCGTCTTCCCCGCGGCTCGGACCCCGTGCGCAGGCGGCGCTCCCCGCCGCCGGTCGGACCGGCCACCGGCATCCGGCGACCCCCGCTCCCGCGGCCGCCTCCTGACGCTCTTCCCCGGCGCCAGGCGGCACCGCGGGGGCGGGGGTCTCCCTTTCCCGGGCCACCCCGCGGTCTCCCTCCCCGGGCCCGCGGCGCCGTTCCCCGCGCGGCACGCCCGGCCGGCTCCCCCAGCCGGAGCGCCGTCCGCGCCACCATGAGACACCCGCCCTGCCCGCCCCGCCGGGCCCGACCCGCGAGGAGGACGACGTGAGCGCACCGGCCGTGCACGTCCCCGTCCTCCTCGACCGCGTCACCCACCTGCTCGGCCCGGCCTGCGCCGCCGACGGGGCCGTGCTGGTCGACGCCACCCTGGGGCTGGCCGGGCACTCGCTGGCCCTGCTCGACGCCCACCCCGGGCTGCGCCTGGTCGGGCTGGACCGCGACCCGCACGCCCGCGCCGAGGCCGCCGCCCGCATCGCCGCCGCCGGCCACACCGACCGCGTCACCCTCGTGCCCGCCGTCTTCGACGAGCTGCCCGAGGTGCTCGGGCGCCTGGGCCTGCCCGAGGTGCAGGCGGTGCTGTTCGACCTCGGCGTCTCCTCGCTGCAGCTCGACCGCGCCGACCGCGGGTTCAGCTACGCCGCCGACGGGCCGCTGGACATGCGGATGGACCCGGGCGCGCCGCGCACCGCCGCCGACGTCGTCAACACCTACTCCGCGGCCGAGCTCACCCGCGTGCTGCGGGTGTACGGGGAGGAGCGCTTCGCCTCCCGGATCGCCGCGGCGATCGTGCGCGAGCGGGCGCGCGAGCCGTTCACCCGCACCGAGCGGCTGGCCCACCTGGTGCGCGACTCCATCCCCGCCGCCACCCGCCGCACCGGCGGCAACCCGGCGAAGCGGACCTTCCAGGCGCTGCGGATCGAGGTCAACGACGAGCTCGGTGCGCTGCAGCGGGCCCTGCCCGCGGCGCTGGACGCCCTCGCCGTGGGCGGCCGGATCGCCGTCATCACCTTCCACTCGCTCGAGGACCGCATCGTGAAGCAGACCCTCGCCGCCGGTGCCACCGACCGCACGCCGCCGGAGCTGCCCGTCCGGCTGCCCGAGTACGGCCCCGTGCTGCGGCTGCTCACCCGCGGCGGCGAGGGCCCCACCGACCACGAGGTCGCCGCCAACCCGCGCGCGGCGTCGGCCCGCGTCCGCGCCGCCGAGCGCATCCGGCGGCCGGCGTGAGCACCGCCGCGCGCGCGCCGCGCGCCGAGCCGTCGGCACCGGGGGAGCGGGTCGCCCGGACCCTGCCCTCCCGCCCGCTGCGGGCGCTGCCCTCGCGGCCGGCCCGCACCCGCACCACCGGCCCCGCGCCCCGGGTGGGGACCTCCCGGACGGCGGCCCGCACCACGCCCCGCACCACGGCTCCCGAGCTGCGGCTGCTGCCCGGCGGCGCGGCGCGCACCCGCTCCGCGGCGGCCCGGCGCCGGGCGCCGTTCGCGCTGCTGGTCGTCGCGCTGCTGGTGCTCACCACCATCGGCCTGCTGGTGCTCAACACCTCCATCGCGGTCAACTCGCTGCGAGCCACCGAGCTGCGCAACGCCAACGCCGAGAAGGCCGAGGAGGTGCAGGAGCTGGAGCAGCAGGTCGTCTCCGGCAGCACGCCGGTGCAGCTGGCCGCGGCCGCCGTCGCCGCGGGCCTGGTCCCGGCCGGCGCGGCCGGGCACCTGGTGATCGGCGCCGACGGCAGCGCCACCCTGCGCGGGACCCCGGAGCCGGCCCCGGACCCCGCCGCGGCCGGGGACGAGGGCTGAGCGTGCTCCCGCCCGCCCGCGGTCCCGAGCCCGCCCGCCGCGCCGCCCCGCGCACCGCCGCCCGCGGCGGCCGGGGCGCGGTGCCCCGACCCGTCCCGCGCGCCGGCGGGCCCCGCGGCGCACGCGAGCCGCTGCCCCGCTCGGGCGCCTTCGTGCCGCGGCGCGCCCCGGGCAGCCGCCGGGTGGGCCGGCCGCTGCGGATGGGCGCCAAGCGGCTCCGGTGGGGGCTGGTGCTCGTCGTCGTCCCGCTGCTGCTCGTCACCGGCAAGCTGGTGCTGCTGCAGGGCGTGGACGGCGCCGACTACGCCAACGCCGCCGAGCAGGACCGGCTCGCCGAGTACCCGATCTCCGCCCTCCGCGGGGCGATCGTCGACCGCGACGGCCACCCGTTCGCCTACACCGTCGACGCCTCCCGGGTCGTCGCCGACCCCACCGTCGTCGAGGACCCCGAGCGCACCGCGCTCGCGCTCACCGCCCTGCTCGACGTGCCGGTGCCCGAGCTCACCGAGCTGCTCGGCCGCGACGGCCGCTACGTCGTCCTCGCCCGCCAGGTCTCGCCGGAGACCGTCGACGCCATCGACGCCCTGGGTCTCGCCGGCATCGTGTTCGAGGACGACCCGGTGCGGCTCTACCCGACCGGGGCCGTGGGCGGGCAGGTCGTCGGCTTCGTCGGCCGCGACGGCGACGGGCTGGCCGGGATCGAGCAGCGGTTCCAGGACGAGCTCGGCGGCACCGACGGCATGCGGCGGGTGGAGGTCGGCAGCGGCGGCCACCCGATCCCCTCGGGCATCGACGAGTCCACGCCGGCCACCGACGGCAGCACCGTCGAGCTGACCCTCGACCAGGACGTCCAGTTCACGACCGAGCAGCGGCTGGCGGAGGCCTGCTCCGACGGCGCCACCACCCGGGCCTCGGCCGTGGTGCTCGACGCGCACACCGGCCAGGTGGTCGCGATGGGCTCCTGCCCCGGCTACGACCCCTCCCAGGCCGGCAGCACCGACCCCGAGCTGCTGGGCAACCCGGCGGTGACCAGCATCTTCGAGCCCGGCTCGGTGATGAAGGCGGTGACCCTGGCCGCCGCCGTCGAGGAGGGGAAGGCCACCCCGGACCGGGTGCTGAACGTCAACGGCCACATCCAGGCCGGCGACGCCGTCGTCACCGACGCCCACGACCACGCCCCGGTCGACTGGACGGTCACCGGCATCCTCGCCAAGTCCAGCAACGTGGGCACGATCATGCTGGCCCGCGAGGTCGGCGACGCCACGCTCGAGCGCTACCTGCGCGCCTTCGGGGTGGGGGAGGAGACCGGCGTGGAGCTGCCCGGCGAGAGCGGCGGCCTCCTCGCCGCCTCCGACGAGTGGGAGGCCAGCCGGGCCGCGAACATCGCCATCGGCCAGGGCGTGTCGGTGACGACGCTGCAGATGGCCTCGGTCTTCCAGACGATCGCCAACGGCGGCGTCCGCGTCCCCCCGCGGGTGGTCGCCTCGGTGACCGCCCCCGACGGGACGACGTCGACGCCGGACGCGCCCGAGCCCACCCGCGTGGTCAGCGAGGACACCGCCGACGACCTCGCCCACATGCTCGAGGCCGTCGTCGGCCCGGGCGGCACCGCGCCGCTGGGCGAGGTGGAGGGCTACCGGGTGGCCGGCAAGACCGGGACGGCGCAGCGGGCCAACCCCGAGTGCGGCTGCTACGCGGGCGGCGGCTACGTGACGACGTTCGTCGGGTTCGCCCCCGCCGACGACCCGCAGTACGTCGTCGCCGTCGACCTCGAGCGGCCCAGCAGCTCCGCCGAGGGCGGCCAGGTCGCGGCACCCGTCTTCGCCGACGTCATGCGCTACGTGCTCACCGAGCGCGGCGTGGTGCCGTCGGGGACGCCGCGGCCGGACTTCGCGCTCACCGGCGAGGACCTCGCCGAGGCCGCGACCGGCGGTCCCGCGGGGGACTAGTCGCGCACCGCCGAGGCCGTGCGGGTGCGCGGGACGGGCGGGTGCCGACGGTAGATTGGCCAGACGTGAGCCCGACCGGAACCGGGTCGGTGCCCCGGCCTGCGGGGACCCGCCCGCTCGCCCTCAGCGCGCTGCGCGACCTCGTCGGCGACCCCGTGCAGGGCGACCCCGCCACGCCGGTGCGCGGCGTGACGCTGGCCACCCCCGAGGTGCGGCCGGGCGACCTCTACGCGGCCCTGCCCGGCGCCCGCACGCACGGCGCGTGCTTCGCGGCCGACGCCGCCGGCCGCGGCGCGGTCGCCGTCCTCACCGACCCCGCCGGCCGCGACCAGGCAGTGGCCACGGGCCTGCCGGTGTGCGTCGTCGACGCGCCGCGCGCGCTGCTCGGCGACGTCGCCGCGCGCGTCTACGGCGAGCCCGCCCGCCGGCTGCCGGTCGTCGGCATCACCGGCACCAACGGCAAGACGACGACGGCGTACCTGGTCGAGGCCGGCCTGGCCGCCGCCGGGCACGGCACCGGGCTGATCGGCACCGTGCAGACCCGCACCCGCGCCCGCGGCGCCGAGACCGCCTTCCCCAGCGTCCGCACCACGCCCGAGGCGCCCGTGCTGCACGCGCTGCTCGCCACCATGGCCGAGTCCGGCGTCGACACCGTGGTCATGGAGGTCTCCAGCCACGCGCTGGTGCAGGGCCGGGTCGGTGGCGTCCCGTTCGCCGCGGCCGGGTTCACCAACCTCAGCCAGGACCACCTCGACTTCCACCGCGACCTCGAGGACTACTTCCGGGCCAAGGCGCTGCTGTTCGACGGCCGCGCCGCCCGCGAGGTCGTCGTGGTCGACGACGGGCACGGCCGCCGCCTGGCCGGGATGCTCGGCGGGCGCGCGGTCACCGTGTCCGCCGAGGGGAACCCGGCCGACTGGACCGCCACCGACGTCGCGCCGGCCCCCGACGGCGGCTCGGTGTTCACCCTGACCGGCCCCGGCGGCACGTGGCCCGCCCGCGTGCGGCTGCCCGGCCGGTTCAACGTCACCAACGCCGCGCTCGCCGTCGCGCTGCTCGACGGCGTCGGCGTGCCGGTGGCCGCGGCGCTGGAGGGGATCGCCACCGCCGTCGTGCCCGGGCGGATGGAGCCGGTCGACGCCGGCCAGCCCTTCACCGCGGTGGTCGACTACGCGCACACCCCCGACGCCGTCGCCTCGGCGCTCGCCGCGCTGCGCGGCGCCACGACCGGCAGGCTGGTGACCGTGCTCGGCTGTGGCGGCGACCGCGACCCCGGCAAGCGCCCCGCGATGGGCGCCGCCGCGGCGCTCGGCAGCGACCACCTCGTCGTCACCGACGACAACCCGCGCTCGGAGGACCCGGCCGCCATCCGCGCCGCCGTCCTCGCGGGCGTGCCGGCGGAGCGGCGCGGCAGCGTGGAGGAGATCGGCGACCGCCGGGCGGCCATCGCCCGCGCGGTGGAGCTGGCCCGGCCCGGGGACACCGTCCTGGTCGCCGGCAAGGGACACGAGACGGGGCAGGAGGTCGCCGGCACCGTGACGCCGTTCGACGACCGCGCGGTGCTGCGCGAGGTCCTCACCGCGGCGGCCGCCGGGGCGGCCCGCCGGTGATCGCCCTGACCCTCGCCGAGGTCGCGGAGGCCGTCGGCGCCGCGCTGACGCCCGCCGCCGACCCGGCGGCGACCGTCACCGGCGTCACCCTCGACTCCCGCATCGTCGCCGCCGGCGACCTGTTCGTCGCGGTCGCCGGCGAGCGGGTCGACGGGCACGAGTTCCTCGACGCCGCGGCCACGTCCGGCGCCGTCGCCGCGCTCACCACCCGCCCCGGCGGTCCGCTGCCGGCGCTCGTCGTCGACGACACGGTGGACGCCCTGGGCCGGCTGGCCGCCGCGGTGCACGCCCGGCTGGCCGCGGGCGGGTTGCTGACGATCGGCATCACCGGCTCCTCGGGCAAGACCTCCACCAAGGACCTGCTCGGCCAGGTGCTCGCCGCCGCCGGCCCGACGGTCAGCCCGCCCGGCTCGTTCAACAACGACATCGGCCTGCCGCTGACCGTGCTGTCCGCCGACGAGGGCACCCGCCACCTGGTGCTGGAGATGGGCGCGCGCGGCGTCGGGCACATCGCCCGGTTGTGCGCGGTCGCCCGGCCCGACGTCGGCGTGGTGCTCAACGTCGGCTCCGCCCACCTCGGCGAGTTCGGCTCGGCCGACGTCATCGCGCAGGCCAAGGGCGAGCTGGTGGAGGCGCTGCCGGAGACCGGCACCGCCGTCCTCAACGCCGACGACCCGCGGGTGGCCGGCATGGCGCCGCGCACCCGCGCCCGGGTGGTCACCACCGGCCGGTCCGACGGCGCCGACGTCCGCGCCACCGGCGTCACCCTGGACGACGCCGCCCGCGCCCGCTTCACCCTCGTCGCCGGCGGGGAGGAGCACCCGGTCGCGCTGCAGGTGGTCGGCGAGCACCAGGTGGCCAACGCGCTGTCGGCGGCGGCCGCCGCGCTCACCGCCGGCATGACCCCCGCCGCCGTGGCGCAGGCGCTGTCGGCCGCCGAGCCGCGCAGCCGCTGGCGCATGGAGGTCACCCGCCGCGCCGACGGCGTGACCGTCGTCAACGACGCCTACAACGCCAACCCCGAGTCCATGCGCGCCGCGCTGGCCGCCCTCGCCGGGCTGCCCGCGACCCGGCGGGTCGCCGTCCTCGGCGGGATGGCCGAGCTCGGCCCCGACGCCGACGCCGAGCACGAGCGGCTGGGCCGCGACGCGGTCGGCGCCGGGGTCGACCTGCTCGTCGCCGTCGGACCCGATGCGGTAGGGATGGTGTCGGGTGCCACGGCCGCCGGTGCCCGCCACGGGGAGGGCCACGGGCCGCAGGTCGCGTCCGTGCCCGACCGAGCGGCCGCTCTCGACCTGCTCTCGGAGGTGCTGGTGCCCGGTGACGTCGTGCTGGTGAAGGCCAGCCGGGCCCACGGGCTGGAGGTCCTGGCCGACGGCCTGCTGACCGCCGGGGCAGGCGCGTGAAGTCCGTCCTCATCGCCGCGGCCTTCGGGCTGTTCATCTCGATCCTGTGCACCCCGCTGGCGGTGCGGGCCTTCCGCCGGCGCGGGTTCGGGCAGGAGATCCGCGACGACGGCCCCGAGAGCCACCTGTCGAAGAAGGGCACGCCCACCATGGGCGGCACCGTCATCGTCGGGGCGACGGTCGGCGGCTACCTGATCTCCCACCTGTTCCTCATCGGGCAGCCCAACCGCGGGGTGACCGCCAGCGGCCTGCTGGTGCTGTTCCTCATGGTGGGCCTGGGCACCGTCGGGTTCCTCGACGACTACCTGAAGATCCGCTTCCGGCGCAGCCTCGGGCTCAACAAGACCTCGAAGCTGGTCGGGCAGCTGGTGGTCGGCGTCGCGTTCGCGGTGCTCGCGATCAACTTCCCGGACGAGGCCGGGGTCACCCCGGCGTCGGAGTTCGTCTCCTTCGTCCGCGACATCGACCCGCTGTTCCTCGGCTCGGTCGGCTTCGTGGTCCTCGCCTACCTGTTCATCGCCGGGTTCTCCAACGCGGTGAACCTGACCGACGGCCTGGACGGGCTGGCGGCCGGCTGCTCGGCGATGGTCTGCGGCGCCTACACGATCGTCTCGTTCTGGCAGTTCACCCACGACTGCTCCGGCGAGCTGGTCGACGGCTGCTACCAGGTGCGCGACCCGCTCGACGTCACGCTGGTCGCCGCCGCCGGGCTCGGCGCGTGCCTGGGCTTCCTGTGGTGGAACACCAGCCCGGCGCGGATCTTCATGGGCGACACCGGGTCGCTGGCCCTCGGCGGCCTGCTCGCGGGCCTGGCCGTGGTCACCCGCACCGAGCTGCTGCTCATCGTCCTCGGCGGCCTGTTCGTCGCGGTGACGCTGTCGGTGGTCATCCAGGTGGCCTTCTTCCGCGCCACCCGGCGGCGGGTGTTCCGGATGGCCCCGCTGCACCACCACTTCGAGCTCGCCGGGTGGGCGGAGAACACCGTGATCGTGCGGTTCTGGCTGGTGACCGGGATGGCCGTGGCCTTCGGGCTCGGCCTGTTCTACGCCGACTGGCTCTCCGTCACCGGGCTGTGAGAAAGGACCCCCTCGCCCCCCACGCCTCGCACGCCCGGCGCGGGCCCCTGCGAGGGGGCCGCTCCGGCACCTCACCGCGGGGCCCGGTCCGCGGCGACCGGACGCGACACGCGCCGTCGGTGCTCCTGCTGCGCGGGCGCAGCGGCGACGATGGCGGGATGGACGGCCGGAGCGAGTCCACCCGCCCCCGGCGCACGGCCCGCCGGGTGCCCGTGGCCGCGGCGCGCCGGCGGCTGCGCGGGCCGGCCTGGCTCGACGGGCCGATGACCAGCTGCCACCTGGTGATCGGCGCGGCCGGGCTGCTGCTGGCCATCGGGCTGGTCATGGTCTTCTCCGCCTCCGCGATCGAGGCCGCGCTGGCCGACCAGCCGGCCTGGCGCCCGGGCGTGGACCAGCTGCTGTTCGCCGCGCTCGGCCTGGTCGCCCTCGGCGTCGCGGTGCGGCTGCCGGCCGGGCTGGTGCGGCGCTGGTCGCCGGTCGCGCTCCTGGTCGTCGTCGTGCTGCTGGTGGCCGTGCTGGTCCCGGGCATCGGCGTGGAGTACAACGGCTCGCGGGCGTGGATCAGCCTCGGGTTCACCGACTTCCAGCCCTCCGAGCTGTCCAAGCTCGTCGTCTCCCTGTGGGGGGCGCACGTGCTGGCCGTGCACGGGCGGCACCTCACGGTGAAGACGCTGCTGCTCCCGCTGCTGCCGGTCTTCGGCCTGCTGTCCCTGCTCCTCATGCTCGAGCCGGACTTCGGCGCCGTGATCAGCCTGCTGCTCGTTGTCTCGGGCCTGCTCTACGCCGGGGGCATGCCCTGGCGGCTGTGGGCGGTGGGCGGCGCGACCGTGGTCACCGGCGTGGTGCTGATGGTCCTGGCCGAGCCGTACCGGATGGAGCGGATCACCGCGTTCCTCCACCCCTTCGACGACCCCACCGACACCGGCTTCCAGGCCATCCGCGGCTTCTACGCGCTGGCCAACGGCGGCCTGTGGGGGGTGGGCCTGGGCAACAGCGCCATGAAGTGGAACCTGCTGCCCGAGGCCGAGTCGGACTACATCTTCGCGATCATCGGCGAGGAGCTCGGCTTCCTCGGCTGCCTGGTCGTGATCACCCTCTACGCGGTGCTGGCCTACGCCGGCTTCCGCATCGCCCGCCGCGCCACCGACCGCTTCGTGTCGCTGGCCAGCGTGGCGATCACCGTCTGGCTGGTCGGCCAGGCGGCCCTGAACATGGGCTACGTGGTGGGCCTGCTCCCGGTCACCGGGGTCACGCTGCCGCTGGTCTCCGCCGGTGGCACCTCGCTGGTGCTCACCCTCTTCATCGTGGGACTCCTCATCCGCTTCGCCCGATCCGAGCCCGACGCCATCGAGCACCTGCGCCGCACCCCCCGCGGCCGCCTCGCCCGCTGGCTGCTGCCCGTCCCCGCCCACGCCGTCGACCCGGTCCGGCCGCCCCGGTCCCGGCCCGAGCGCGCGCCCCGCCCGGTGCCCCGCCGCCCGATGGAGGCCCACCCCGTGCGCCGGCCCGCCGAGGACCGCCCGGCCGAGCGCCGGGTGCCGCCCCCGCCGGCGCGCCGCCCCGACCGCGACCGGGTGCCCGCCCGGCCCGCCGACCGCGGCCCCGTGCGCCCGGCCGACCGCCCGGTGCGCCCCGCCGACCGCCCGGGACGGTCCCGGTGAGCGCGCCGTCGGTCGTCCTCGCCGGCGGCGGCACCGGCGGGCACATCGAGCCGATGCTGGCCCTGGCCGACGCCCTGCGGCGGCGGGACCCCGGCCTGCGGGTCACCTGCCTGGGCACCGCCCGCGGCATGGAGACCCGGCTGGTGCCCGCGCGCGGCTACGACCTGCGGCTGATCCCGCCGGTCCCGCTGCCGCGCAAGCCCACCCTGGACCTGCTGCGCGTGCCCGGCCGGGTGCGCCGCTCGGTCCGCGACACCCGCGCGCTGCTCGACGAGCTCGCCGCCGACGTCGTCGTCGGGTTCGGCGGGTACGTCGCGCTGCCGGCCTACCTGGCCGCGCGACGCGCGGGTGTGCCGGTGGTCGTGCACGAGCAGAACGCGCTGCCCGGGCTGGCCAACCGGATCGGCGCGCGGATCGCCGCCCGCGTGGCGGTGACCGTGCCCGGCACGCCGCTGCACCGCGGCGAGCACGTCGGCATGCCGCTGCGGACGGCGATCAGCGGCCTGGACCGCGCCGCCCGCCGCGCCGAGGCGCGCGCCGCCTTCGGCCTGGACGCCGACCGGCCCACGCTGCTGGTGTTCGGCGGCTCGCAGGGCGCGGCCTCGCTCAACCGGGCGGCGGTCGCCGCGGCCGACGCGCTCACCGCCGCCGGGGTGCAGGTGCTGCACGCCCGCGGCCCGAAGAACACCGACGTCGAGGTGCCGCCGCGGCCGGCCGGCGCCGCGCCCTACGTCGTCGTCGACTACCTGGAGCGGATGGACCTCGCCTACGCCGCCGCGGACCTGGCGCTGTGCCGCTCGGGCGCGGTCACCGTGGCCGAGCTGTCCGCGGTCGGCCTGCCCGCGGCGTTCGTGCCGCTGCCCATCGGCAACGGCGAGCAGCGGCGCAACGCCCTGCCGGTGGTCGAGGCCGGCGGCGGGCTCCTGGTCGACGACGCCGACCTCTCGCCCGCCTGGATCGAGGCGACCCTGCTGCCCCTGCTCACCGACCCCGCGGCGCTGTCGGGGTACGCCGCGCACGCCGCCGCGGCCGGGGTCCCCGACGCGGACGAGCGGCTGGCCGACATCGTCCTGGAGGTGGCGACCGGTGACCGCTGACGCGACCGCCGCGTGGACCGGGCCGGTGCCCTCGCTGGAGCAGCTCGGCGCGGTGCACTTCATCGGCATCGGCGGCGCCGGCATGAGCGGCATCGCCCGCATCCTGCTGGCCCGCGGGGTGCCCGTCTCCGGCAGCGACCGGCGCGACACCCCGACCCTGCTGGCGCTGCGGGCCCTCGGCGCCCGGGTGGAGGTCGGGCACGACGCCGCGCACCTCGGCGACGCCGACAGCGTCGTCGTCTCCTCCGCGATCCGGGAGGACAACCCGGAGCTGGCCGCCGCACGCGCCCGCGGGCTGCCGGTGCTGCCGCGCGCGGTGGCGCTGGCCGCGGTGATGGCCGGGCGGCGCAGCGTCGCCGTCGCCGGCACCCACGGCAAGACCTCGACCACCTCGATGCTCACCGTCGCCGTGCAGGCCTGCGGCGTCGACGCGTCGTTCGCCATCGGCGGCACGCTCAACGAGTCGGGCAGCAACGCGCACGCGGGGGAGGGCGACGTCTTCGTCGCCGAGGCCGACGAGAGCGACCGTTCGTTCCTGCTGCTGGCCCCGCACGGCGCGATCGTCACCAACGTCGAGGCCGACCACCTGGACAACTACGGCGACCTCGCCGCGGTCGAGGCGGCCTTCGACCGGTTCCTCGGCACGGTGGACCCCGCCGGGTTCGTCGTCCTGTGCGCCGACGACCCCGGCTCGGCCCGGCTGCGCGGCGTCCCGACGCCGGCCCGGGTGCGCACCTACGGCACCACCGAGGACGCCGACCTGCGGATCGTCGACCTCGACGTCGGCCCCGACGCCACGAGCTGGACCGCGGTCCTCGACGGCGCGGTGCTCGGCCGGGTCCGGATCCGGGTGCCCGGCGAGCACATGGCCCGCAACAGCGCCGCCGCGCTGCTGGCCGGCCTCGAGCTCGGCCTGCCCGCCGACGGGCTGGTCACCGGGCTCGAGCGCTTCGGCGGGGTGCACCGCCGCTTCGAGCTCAAGGGCGTCGCCGCGGGCGTCCGGGTCTACGACGACTACGCCCACCACCCGACCGAGGTGACCGCCCAGCTGCACGCCGCCCGCGCGGTGGCGGGGGAGGGGAGGGTGGTCGTGGCCTTCCAGCCGCACCTGTACAGCCGCACCCGCGAGTTCGCCGGCGCCTTCGGCGAGGCCCTGGGCCTGGCCGACGAGGTGGTGGTGATGGACGTCTACGGCGCCCGGGAGGACCCGGTGCCCGGCGTCACCGGCGCGCTGGTCGCCGACGCCGTGCCGCTGCCGCCCGACCGGGTGGCCTTCGAGCCGTCCTGGTCGGCGGCCGCCCCGGCGCTCGCCGACCGCGCCCGCCCCGGCGACGTGGTCATCACCATGGGCGCCGGCAACGTCTCGATGCTCGGCCCCGAGGTGCTCACCGCCCTCGGTGGCGGGGCCGCCGGCGCGGAGGGTGCGGCGCGGTGAGCCGCACCGGCCTGACGACCGCCGACCGGGAGCGCGGGGTCCCGGCCGAGGTCGCCCGGCCGGCCCGCCGCCGACGTCGGCGGGACAGCCCGGCCGACCGGCGCCGCCGTCGCGTCCTGGGAGCCGCGGTCGCGCTCGTGCTCGTCGTCGCGGCGGGCTGGGCCGTGTGGGCCAGCCCGCTGCTGGCCGTGCGGACCGTCCGCGTCGACGGCGCCACCACGCTCACCGCCGAGCAGGTGCGCACCGCCGCGGGCGTCCAGGAGGGCACACCGCTGCTGCGGGTCGACACCGACGCCGCCGCCGCGCGGGTGGCCCGGCTGCCGCAGGTGGCCGACGTCACGGTCACCCGCGGCTGGCCGCGCAGCGTCGTGGTGACCGTGGTCGAGCGGCGGCCGGTCGCCGTCGTCGAGCGGGCCGGCACGCGCTCCCTGGTCGACCGCGACGGTGTGCCGTTCGACACCGTCACCGGCGAGGTGCCCGACGGCGTCGTCCCGCTCGACGTCGCCACGCCCGGCCCGGACGACCCGGCCACCCGCGCCGCGCTCGGCGCGCTCGTGTCGCTGCCGGCCGACGTCCGCGGGCGGGTCACCGGCGTGCAGGCCACCACCGGCGAGGACGTGACGCTCGCCCTCGCCGACGGCACCACCGTCGTCTGGGGCGGCGCGGACGGCGCCGACACGAAGGCCGCGGCGCTGGTCGCGCTGCTGGACCAGGTCGCGTCCGGGGTGATCGAGCCGGCGACGACGATCGACGTCAGCTCGCCGCGCGCCGTCGTCCTGCGCTGAGCCGGCGGACCGCTCGCGCTCCGTGTGCGGCCGTTCGCGGACGGCAGCCGGAGCGGCGCGCCGCCGACACGCCGGTCCTCGCGACACGCCCGACACGCTGCACGGGTCAGATTCACCTCCGTGCCGCCGCCGTCCCGGGTCTCGACCTCGGGATGAGGCCTGCGACAGGCGGGTCGTCACCGACCGTGGTGCAGTTGTGACACCCGGGTCGCCAGGTGACGGTGGGGTGTCGACCTGGCGACACGCCGGGCCGGGGAGGGTGCTTGTAGCGCCCGACGCGGCCCACCTAACTTCGTCCGCGTCGACCCAGTTGACATAACACTAAGTCTGTACTTGAGGATGAGGGTCGAGGTCGGGAGCCCCACATGACACCTCCGCACAACTACCTCGCGGTCATCAAGGTCGTCGGCATCGGCGGCGGCGGTGTGAACGCGGTCAACCGGATGATCGAGGTCGGTCTGAAGGGGGTGGAGTTCATCGCCATCAACACCGACGCCCAGGCGCTGTTGATGAGCGACGCCGACGTCAAGCTCGACGTCGGCCGCGAGCTCACCCGCGGCCTCGGCGCCGGCGCGCAGCCCGACGTCGGCCGCCAGGCCGCCGAGGACCACCGCGAGGAGATCGAGGAGGTGCTCAAGGGCGCCGACATGGTCTTCGTGACCGCCGGCGAGGGCGGCGGCACCGGCACCGGCGGTGCGCCGGTGGTCGCCTCGATCGCCCGCAAGCTCGGCGCGCTCACCATCGGCGTGGTCACCCGGCCGTTCTCCTTCGAGGGCAAGCGCCGCGCGGTCCAGGCCGAGTCGGGGATCGAGGAGCTGCGCAACGAGTGCGACACGCTCATCGTCATCCCCAACGACCGGCTGCTGCAGCTCGGCGACCGCAACGTCAGCGTGATGGACGCCTTCCGCACCGCCGACCAGGTGCTCCTCTCCGGTGTCCAGGGCATCACCGACCTGATCACCACCCCCGGCCTGATCAACCTCGACTTCGCCGACGTCAAGTCGGTCATGTCCGGCGCCGGGTCGGCGCTCATGGGCATCGGCAGCGCCCGCGGGGACAACCGCGCGCTGCTCGCCGCGGAGCAGGCCATCGCCAGCCCGCTGCTGGAGGCCTCGATGGAGGGCGCCCACGGCGTCCTGCTCTCGATCTCCGGCGGCTCCGACCTCGGCCTGTTCGAGATCAACGAGGCCGCTTCGCTGGTCTCCGACGCCGCCCACGCCGACGCCAACATCATCTTCGGTGCGGTCATCGACGACGCCCTGGGCGACGAGGTCCGCGTGACCGTCATCGCCGCGGGCTTCGACGGCGGCCGGCCCTCCGCCCGCAAGGACGCCGCCGTCGCGGCCACCCCGGCCCCCGCCCCGGCCGCCCCGCCGGCGCCGAGCCGGTTCGGCGGCAGCCCGCCGCCGGTGGCGTCGGCCGCGCCGCGCGCGACGGGGGAGCGCCTGGTCCCGTCGGCGCCTGCGGTCGCCCCGGTGCCCGTCAGCCCGGCCCCGATCCGCCCGGCCCCGCCGGCCGGCGGCGGGATCACCGTCCCGCCGCTGCCGCCGGTGCAGAACGCCGCGGCTGCCGCCGCGGGCCGCCGGCCGCTGGGCAACGAGGACTTCGAGGAGGAGCTCGACATCCCGGAGTTCCTGCGTCAGTGAGGGAGGAGTCCAACTCCTCGGCCCCCGCGCAGGGGCCCGCCGCGAGCGTGCGAGCGGTGGGGGGCGAGGGGGCCCTTCGTCCGCCGGCGGTGCGACCCCGCCGGGTCGTCACCGACCGGCGGGGCGGCCGCTCGCACGCGCCCTACGACTCGTTCAACCTCGGCGGCCAGGTCGGCGACGACCCGGCCGACGTCGCCGCCAACCGGGAGCGGCTCGCCCGCGAGCTGGGCGTGCCCGGCGACCGGCTGGTGTGGATGGACCAGGTCCACGGCACCGGCGTCGCGGTCGTCGACGGCCCGGCCGACCGGCCGCTGCCGGCGACCGACGCCCTGGTGACCCGCACCCCCGGCCTGGTGCTGTGCGTGCTGGTCGCCGACTGCGTGCCGGTGCTGCTGGCCGACCCGGTCGCCGGCGTCGTCGCCGCCGTCCACGCCGGCCGGGAGGGGGTCCGGCAGGGCGTCGTCCCGGCCACCCTGGCGGCCATGGCCCGGCTGGGCAGCCGCCCGGCCGACACCACCGCGCTGCTCGGCCCGGCCGTCTGCGGCGCCTGCTACGAGGTCCCCCGGGAGATGCAGGCGCAGGTGGCCCGGGTGGCGCCCGCGGCCGCCGTGCGCACCCGCAGGGGCACGCCGGGGCTCGACCTGCGCGCCGGGCTCGCCGAGCTGCTCGGCCGCGCGGGACTGGCCCAGGTGGTGCACGACCCGCGCTGCACCGTCGAGGACCGGCGGCTGTACAGCCACCGCCGCGACGGCGTCACCGGCCGCCAGGCCGGCGTCACCTGGCTCGGCTGACGGTCGCGGCCGCGCGGGATGATCGTCCCGTGACCACCCCGGCCGACCGTCTGCGCGCCGTCCGCGAGCGCATCGCCGCCGCCGCCCGCGCCGCCGGGCGCGACCCCGCCTCGGTGGCGCTGGTGGCCGTGAGCAAGACGCGGACGGCCGGCGACGTCCGCGAGCTCGCCGCGCTCGGCCAGGCGGCGTTCGGCGAGAACCGCGCCCAGGAGCTCACCGCGAAGGCGGCCGACCTCGCCGACCTGCCGCTCGAGTGGCACTTCGTCGGCCAGCTGCAGCGCAACAAGGCCGCAGTCGTCGCCCGTACCGGCGCCGTCGTCCACTCCGTCGACCGGCTGCCGCTGGCCCGGGCCCTCGCCCGCTCGGGGGAGGAGGCCGGCCGGCCGGTGGAGGTCTTCGTGCAGGTCGACCTCGGCGGGGCGCCCGGGGAGATCGCCGAGCGCGGCGGCGCCGGCCCGGACGACGTGCCGGCCCTCGCCGACGCCGTCGCCGGCCTGCCCGGCCTGCGGCTGCGCGGCCTCATGGCCGTCGCCCCGCGGGACGAGGAACCCGGCCCCGCCTTCGCCCGGCTGGCCGCCCTCGCCGACCGCGTGCGCGCCGACCACCCCGGCGCCGCGGAGCTGTCCGCCGGCATGAGCGGCGACCTCGAGGAGGCGATCGCGGCCGGCGCCACGCTCGTGCGTGTCGGAACCGCGCTCTTCGGTCCCCGGCCCATACCCTCGCCCGCAGTCACACCAGTCACAGGGGTCCCACCCGGGACGCCGGAGGAGGTCGTCTGATGGCCGGTGCCATGCGGAAGATGGGCATCTACCTCGGACTCGTCGAGGACGACGACGCCCGCGCCTACGGGCGCTACGACGCCCGCCAGCCCGACCACCACGACCGGTACGACGACGGCCGCTACGACGAGGGCCGCTACGACGAGGGCCGCTACGACGAGGGCCGCTACGACGAGGGCCGCTACGACGACGGCCGGTACGACGAGGGGCGCTACGACGGCGCCCGCTACGACTCCGGGCGCCTGGAGGCCCCGCGGCTGGACGCGGGCCGGTACGACTCGGGCCGCTACGACGAGCGCCGCTACGACCGGTTCGACGACTCCTACCCCGGTGACCGCGCCGACGAGGGCCGCCGTCCCGCCGGCGACCGGCTCGACGGCGACCGCTTCGACGACCACCACCCCGGCGACCACCACCCCGGCGACCGTGCCGACGAGGACCGCCCCGGCCCGCGCGTCGCCGCGCCGGCCGCGTCCGAGCCCGCTCCCCTCCGCCGCGCGGGCGCGACCCGTCTCGGCCTGGCGCAGCAGCCGCCGTCGGCCCCCGCCGCGACCCCGGCCGCGGCCTCGGGCCCGTCCCGGCTGGGCTCGGTGAGCGGCGGCACCGGGGGCGCGGCCGCCGGCCTGGCCGCCCGCGAGCCGGTCGCCGCGCCGGAGCCGGCGCCCGTGGCGCAGCCCTACCGGATCACCGCGCTGCACCCGAAGACCTACAACGAGGCCCGCGCGATCGGCGAGGCGTTCCGCGAGGGCAGCCCGGTCATCATGAACCTGACCGAGCTCGACCACGCCGACGCGCGGCGACTGGTGGACTTCGCTGCAGGGCTCGTCTTCGGACTGCGCGGTAGCATCGAGCCCGTCACGGCCAAGGTGTTCCTGCTCAGCCCGCGGGACGTCGACGTGACGGCCGAGGACAAGGCCAAGATCCGCGAGAGCGGGTCCTTCCCCGAGTCCTGAGCCGTCGGCCGGGGCGCGGAGGGCAGGCAGAGACGGCACCGCAGGTGCCCCGGGACGAGCGAGGACAGTGGCTCTCTTCTGGCAGATCGTGTCGTCGATCCTGCTCGTCTTCCTGATCCTGCTGTTCGCGCGTTTCGTCGTGGACTGGGTGATGGTGCTGGCGCGCAGCTGGCGCCCGTCCGGCTTCGTCGCCGCGGGCCTGGAGGTCGTGTACGCGACCACCGACCCGCCGCTCAAGGCGATCCGGAAGGTGATCCCGCCCCTGAACCTGGGGTCCATCCGCCTGGACCTCGCGTTCATGGTGTTATTGATCGCCGTCTACATCCTGCGGAGCATCACGTCCGGTCTCGCCCTCACCGCGTGACCGACGTGCGCGCGCCCCGCGCGTGATCCGACAGAACCCGTATCCGCCGTCCGACCCGAGGTGAGCCCCTTGCCACTCACGCCAGCCGACGTGCACAACGTCGTCTTCAAGAAGCCGCCGATCGGTAAGCGTGGCTACGACGAGGACGAGGTCGACGCGTTCCTCGACGTGGTGGAGGCCGAGCTCGCCCGCCTCATCGAGGAGAACAACGAGCTGCGCGCGGGCTCGGGCACCGGCCGGGTCGCCGCCCAGCCGGTCGCCCCGGAGCCGGCCCCGGCTCCCGCCCCGGTCCCGCCGCCGGCGGCGCGCGAGGACGACACCACGCGCGCGTCCCGGATGCTGGCGCTGGCGTCGGAGACCGCCGACCGCTACGTCAACGAGGCCAAGGCCCAGGCCGACCAGATGGTCGCCGGCGCCAAGACCCAGAGCGACCGGATGGTCGCCGAGGCCCGCGCCAAGAGCGAGCAGATGGTCAACGAGGCGCGGCAGCGCGCCGAGTCGATGGTCAACGACGCCCGCACCCGCGCCGACACGATGGAGCGCGAGGCGCGCGCCAAGGCCGCCGCCCTCGACCAGGACGCCGAGCGCCGGCACCGCGAGGTCATGGGCCCCCTCGAGGAGAAGCGGCAGAACCTCGAGCGCAAGATCGAGGAGCTGCGGACCTTCGAGCGCGAGTACCGCACCCGGTTCCGGTCCTACCTCGAGTCGCACCTGCGCGACCTCGACGCCCGCGGCTCCGCCGAGCCGTCGTCGGCCAGCCGGCAGACGCAGCACGCGCCCGCCTGACAGCACCCGCACAGGGCCCCCGGACCACCGGTCCGGGGGCCCTGTGGGGTCCCGGGGCCGGTCCGCGCGGGCGACGGCGCCGGGGACGCGGCGGGGCCCCGCCCCCGCCGCCCCCGGCCCCCCCCCCCCCCCCCCCCCCCCCCCGCCCGGGGGCCCCACACAACCCCATAAACAACCCGC
>NZ_JBJGZT010000021.1:0-87476 GCF_054050655.1 Geodermatophilus sp. SYSU D00663
ACCTGGCCGGCCGGGTGGTGCTGGTCGGCGTCCCGACGCCGGACATGCAGCTCACCCTGCCGATGATCGAGCTGTTCGGCCGCGGCGGGGCGCTGAAGTCCTCCTGGTACGGCGACTGCCTGCCCTCCCGGGACTTCCCGATGCTGGTCGACCTCTACCGGCAGGGCCGCTTCCCGCTGGAGGACTTCGTCTCCGAGACCGTCGGCATCGACGACGTCGAGGCCGCGTTCGAGAAGATGCAGAAGGGCGAGGTGCTGCGCTCCGTGGTGGTGTTGGACGGGTGAGCGGGCTCGCGGGCTCCCCGAGGACGCGGGCGTCACGGCCGGCCACGGCGAGGAGAACCCCATCGCCACGGAGGCCGGCCGTGTCCGTCGAGATCCCGGACGGCCCCGACGCCCTCGGCCTGCCGGAAGCGCTGGAGACCGCCGGCCACTCCTCCCGGCACGTGGGGATCGGCGGCTGTCCCGAGGGGCACGGTCACATCGACACGGCGCTGGTCGGACGCGCCCTCGGGCGGAAGGCCCCACACGCCACCCACGTCGTCACCCAGCTGTGCTTCTCCGCCGCGACGACGACGGCCTGGGCACGGGAGGTCGCGCGGCGGGGCGTCGACCTGCCGATCCGGATCGGCCTCCCCGGTGCGGTGACCTGCCCGGAGCTGGTGCGCACCTCGGCCCGGCCGGGTCTCGGGCAGTCGGCCCGGTTCCCGTCGGAGCAGCACAGCGTGTTCCGGCGCTTCCTCCTGCCCCGCGGTCACCGGCCGGACCGGCTCGTCGGAGGTCTCGCCCCCGCCCTCGGGAGTCCCGAGCACGACCTGCAGGGCTTCCACTCCTCCACGTTCACCGAGGTGGCGCGGACGGAAGCGTGGCGCCAGGACCGGCTGGCCCGCCTCTCCCCCACGGACACGGGTCAGCACCGGACGCCGCCGCCCGCCCGGTGTCCGGCACGTGCGCGTCGTGGCACCACCGCACCCGACGCACCACGAGGGGCTCAGCCCGACAGGCGCTGCACCAGCCACTCGTGGAAGAGCCCGATGTGGTGCTCGGAGGGCACGAGGACGCCACCGTCGGCATAGGCGCGGGAGGACATCGCCGGCTGGGTCCGCTCGCAGGCGGCGAAGTCCTGCTCGTTGACCCGGTGGAACAGCTCCACCGACCGTGTCACGTCCCTGCCCGACTCCACCACCTCGTGGGAGTACAGCCAGTCGCACACCACGATCGTCCGGTCCGCCGAGACCGGGAACATGCGGTGGAGGATGACGTGGTCGGGGACCAGATTGACGAAGACCGTCGGCTTGACCGTGATGGCGTAGTAGCGACGGTCCTGGTCCTCGGCGACGCCGGGGAGCCGGTCGAAACCCTCGCTGCCGTCGACGGTGAAGCCCTGGACCTCCTCACCGAACTCCGCGCCGTGCCCGACGAAGAACTGCGCGGCGTAGCCGTCGGCGAACTCGGGGAGCACCTCGGTGAGCTCCGGGTGGATCGTCGCGCAGTGGTAGCACTCCATGAAGTTCTCGATGATGAGCTTCCAGTTCGCCCGGACGTCGTAGGTGATGCGGCGCCCCACGGACAGCGAGTCGAGGTCGTACTGGTCGATCGTCTCCGCGCTCCCGAGGCGCTCGGCGACGTCTCGGACGACGTCGTCCTCGAACGACGGGGGCTCCTTCGCCAGGCACACCCACGCATAGCCCAGCCACTCGCGCAGCGCCACCGGCACCAGGCCGTACTCCACGCGGTCGATGTCGGGCATCTTCGTCAGGTTGGGGGCCGCGATCAGCTTGCCCTCGAGGTCGTAGGTCCAGGCGTGGTACGGGCACTGGAACGCACGCTTGACCGCACCCGAGTCCTCCGTGCAGATCTGCGCACCGCGGTGCCGGCAGACGTTGAGGAACGCGCGCAGGCCTCCGTCCCGACTGCGGACGACGAGCACGCTCTCCCGACCCACCTGGACCTTCTGGAAGGAGCCGGGCGTCGGCAGGTCACTCGAGCGCACCACGCAGGACCACATGTCCTCGAAGACGCGGGACTGCTCGAGCGCGAAGACGGCGGGATCGGTGTAGTAGTGCCCCGGCAACGTGGAGATGAGGCTCGCGGGCTGGTCGGTGGTGGTCATACGGCACCTCGGGGTTCCGTCGGGCGATGCGATGTGGAAGACACGCCGGACGTCGCACGACACAGCGTCCGCGACGAGCCACGGTCGCCCGCCAGCCGGCTCCTGACGACCGAGGTGTTGCACGATATTCAGCGGATCGCGCCATGCGCAACAGTCCCGCCGCCTGGCAGGGCCCGCATCCACGGTGGCACCCACGGACGGGACGTCGCGCGCCCGCCGGTGCCCCCGCCCTCGCTGCCAGGGGCACGCGGCGACCTGGTCACCCCGACCCGAGGCGGCCCGACCTCCGCCCGGTCAGCGGCGCTGACCGAAGAAGCCCAGCCTCCGGCTCAGCTCGTCGGCGCCCGACACCACTCGCCGGGCGAGCCTCGGGTAGTCCTCCGGGTCCATCCGGAAGGACGGCCCCGAGACGCTGAGGGCAGCGACCACGTCCCCGTCCGCCCCCCGAACGGGCGCGGCGACGGCGTTGAGCCCGCCCTCGTACTCCTCGACGGTGGAGCCCCAGCCCTGCTCGACGATCCGGTCCAGGTCCTGCCGCAGCACCTCGGGGTCGGTGACCGTGGTGGCGGTGTAACGCGGCAACTCCCGGGAGAGGACGCCCTTGCGGACGTCGTCGGGCGCGTGGGCCAGGAGGACCTTGCCGCTCGACGTCGCGTGCAGCGGGGTGCCCTGCCCCACCCAGTTGTGCGTGCTGAGCGCCGCCGGCCCCCGCGCCTGGCTGACGTTCACCGCCCGGTCGCCGTCCAGGATGGCGATGTTGACGGTCTCCCCCAGGTCGGCGGCCAGCGTCTGGCAGATCGGCCGCCCCTCCCGGGCGATGTCCAGCTGCGCGGCGGCCGCGCCGGCCAGGCGCACGACGCCGAAGCCCAGCCGGTACTTGCCGCGGTCGGCCAACTGCTCGACGAAGCCCCGGCTCTCCAGCGCCGCCACCAGCCGGAACGCCGTGGACTTGTGCACGCCCAGCTCGGCGGCGATGTCGGTGACGCCGGCCTCCCCTTGAGCCGCGAGGATCTCCAGGACGCTCAGGGCCCGGTCCACGGACTGGACGACGGCGACCGCGCCCCGCTCTGCGCTCTCTTCCCGCGGCCCGCTCATGACCTCAGCGTAGGTGGCGGACCGCAGGGTCGACCCGCCTCTTGACGGAGCTCCCCCCAACGACCATGCTGTTGCGCCATCGGCAGAGCGTTGCGACATCCGCAACACCGACAGCCTGGAGCGCTCATGATCCCGGTCTGCCCCACCACCGCGCTGCCGCCTGGTGAGGCGATCCGCGTAGAGGCCGAGGAGCCCATCGCCGTCTTCAACGTCGACGGCGAGTTCTACGCGATCGACGACACGTGCACCCACCAGGACGCCTCGCTGGCCGACGGCTGGCTGGACGGCTGCGCCGTGGAGTGCCCCCTGCACGCCTCCTGCTTCGACCTGCGCACCGGGAAGGTGTCCGGCCCGCCGGCCAAGACGGCGGTCCGCACGCACCGGGTCGTCGTGGCCGACGGCATGCTCTTCGTGCAGCCCGGCACCGCCGCGGAGGGGGCCGCGTGAGCTCGACCGTCGCCGTCGTCGGGGCCTCCCTCGCCGGCCTCTCCGCCGCCCGGGCACTGCGTGAGCAGTCCTACGACGGGCGCATCGTGGTCATCGGCGACGAGGTGCACGCCCCCTACGACCGCCCTCCCCTGTCCAAGGAGTTCCTGGCCGGCACGGCCTCCCTGGACGACATCGCCCTGGGCGGACCGGACGACGAGGACCTCGGCCTCGAGTGGCGGCTGCGCACCACGGCGGTCGGCCTGGACCGCCTCGGCCGCTCGGTGCTGCTGGCCGACGGCAGCGAGGTCCGGGCCGACGGCGTCGTCCTCGCCACGGGCGCCCGCGCCCGGCACCTCCCCGGCAGCCGGCGCCTGGACGGTGTGCACGTGCTGCGCTCCCTGGACGACGCGATCGCCTTGCGGGAGGACCTCGCCGCCGGCGGCCGTCTGGTGGTGATCGGCGCCGGCTTCATCGGGGCCGAGGTCGCCTCCACCGCCCGCGCGCTGGGTCTCGACGTCACCGTCGTCGAGACCCAGCCCGTTCCCCTGGCCGGCCCGCTGGGCACGGAGATGGGCGCGGTCTGCGCCGGGCTGCACGCCGACCACGGCACGCGCCTGCTGGTCGGCACCGGGGTCGCCGCGCTGGTCGGCACCGGCAGGGTCGAGGCGGTCGAGCTGACCGACGGCACACGCGTGCCCGCCGACGTGGCGGTCGTGGGCATCGGCGCCGTCCCGAACACCGAGTGGCTGGCCGGCTCCGGCGTGGCCCTGGGGAACGGCGTCCTCACCGACGCACGCGGCGCGACCGACGTCCCCGGCGTGGTCGCGGTCGGTGACTGCGCCGCGACGTGGTCGGTCGCCGCGGAGCGGCACGTCCGCACCGAGCACTGGACCAACGCGCTCGAGCAGCCGGCCACCGCGACCGCCACCCTGCTGGGCACCCAGGGACCCGCGCCGACGCCCGTGCCCTACTTCTGGTCCGACCAGTACGGCGCCCGCATCCAGTTCGCCGGTTGGCGCCGCGAGGGGGACGTCGCCCGGGTGGTGGAGGGCAGCTGCGCCGACCGCAGCTTCCTGGTGGTCTACGAGCGCGACGGGCACCCCGTGGCCGTCCTCGGGATGAACCAACCCCGCCTGTTCACCCGGTGGCGCCGGCAACTGCGCTCATCGGTGCCGGCGGCCTCCTGACCGCGCGGCCGGTGGCGTCCGGCGACGATCGCGGGGAGCCGCGAACGCGGCGGTCGCCAGCAGGCCCGCGGCGGCGACGAAGGTGACCGATGCACCGGCGGCGTCGGCGAGCGCGCCGAGGAGGGCGGCACCGGCGGCCTGACCGGTGGTCAGCGCGATGAACAGCAGAGCCGTGGCCTGTGCGGGCGCCTCCGGCGCCAGTCGGCCGCCCCAGGCGATCAGCACGCCGCTCAGGGCCACGAAGCCGCAGCCGAACAGCGCCAGCGCCCCGGCGGCGACCACACCGGAGCCCGGCCACCAGGCGAGCAGCACCGTGCCGGTGGCGGTGATCGCCGCCGCGACCCGCCAGGCGGCGGCCGGGCCGGCTCGGCGCACGGCGCTCCCGCTCAGGCCGCCGAGGAGGGCGGCTGCACCGAGCAGGCACCACAACAGCCCGGTGACCTGGGGAGACAGTCCGCTCCGGGTCGTCACGTCCGGGCCGAAGGTCCAGACCCCCGCTCCGCCGGCCCCGGCGAGCAGACCAGCGGTCAGCGGGCGGACGAGGCGCAGCGGCCGCAGGCCGGAGCCCGGCCGGCCGGGGTCGACCGGGGGTGACCAGCACGCGGATCGGTCGACCCACCAGGTCACGAGCAGCGCACCACCGGCGAAGCCGAGCCACGCCCACCGCCACTCCGCCGGCCAGGCGAGGACCACCACGCCCCCTGCCAGCACCCCGGCCCCGGTGCCGCTGTTCACCACCGCCTGCGACCGGGGCTCCGCGGACGGCGGCACCGTCCGGGCCACGGCGGCCACCAGCGCCGGACTGGCGACTCCTGCTCCGCTGCCGGCGACCAGTGCCCCGATCGCCAGGACCGGCGTCGCCTCCGCGGCGGCGACCACCAGCGCACCCCCGGCGGCACTGACCCCGGCCGACCACAGCGCCCGACGGGCCCGACCACGGTCGACGAGGTACAGACCCAGGGCGGCGGCGGCGCAGTAGGCGAGGTAGCTGCCCGCGGCGATGCCGCCGGCGGCGCCGGAGGTCAGCCCCAGGTCGGCACGGAACTGCGGCAGGTAGAGGCCGAAGCCGTACCGGGTCAGGCCGTAGGTCACGGCGATCACGGCCAGCCCGCTGACCACCAGCACGCACGGCGCTCGCGTGCCGGGTGACCCGGGGATCGGCTGTAACGGTCGTTTCAGCATAACGATCGTTATGCTAGGACCGTGTCCGGGAATCCCGCGAGCCGACCGGCCCGGCAGCGGCTGCTCGACGCCGCCGGCGAGCTCTTCTACGAGTCCGGGATCGCCGCGACCGGGGTGGACGCCGTCCTGGCCCGGGCGCGGGTCTCACCGGCGACCCTGTACGCACACTTCTCCGGCAAGGACGGGTTGGTGGCGGCCTACCTCGAACAGCGCCTCGCCCAGTGGCGGGAGATCTGGGACGAGGTCCTCGACGAGCGGACCGACCCGGTCGACCGGCTGCTGTCGGTCTTCGACGCGGTGGTGCGGTACCGCGAGGTCGAGGGCACCCGCCGCGGATGCGCGTTCCTCGCCGCGGCCGTCGAGCTGGCGCCGGGCCATCCCGGCCGACAGTGGCTGGCCGCCGACTCCCGGCTGTTGACCGAGCGGCTCCACGACCTCGCCGAGGCCGCCGGCGTCGGGGACCCCACCGGGATCGCCGACGGCCTGCTGGCCCTCTACGACGGAGCACTGGCCCGCCTCGCACGCCAGGCGGCCACACCGGGGCTGGACACCGGCGACCCGCTGCACCGTGCGCGGCGGATGGCGGCCGGCTGGCTGGCCGGTCAGGTGCACCCGGTCCAGCCCCCCGGCTGACCCGACGCAGGGGACCCCCGGCACCGGAGCGACACGCAGCAGCTCCGGTGCCGGGGGGTCCCCTGCCGGCCGGGGCGCTAGGGGCGCGGATCCGACGGCCGGCCCATCGCCTCCGCCCTGGGTTGGCCCTGCGCGGGGACGGACGGGTTGCCTCCCGCAGGTGCCACGAAGTTGCCGCCCGGACTGACCAACGGCTGGCCGGTGACCTCCGGGCTCCCCAGCGGCGGCTGCCCCGCCCCGGCCGCGGTGTCCGACGGCGGGTTCGGCGTCTTCTCCACGACCAGGACGAAGTCGTCGCCGTGGCGGCTGATGCCGTCGACGACGGCCTGCTCGATCGCCAGGGAGGCGTAGTTGCCGCGCAGCACGATGGGGTCGTGGCGGAGGTCCTTGACCAGACTCACCGCCATCGCCGCCATCACCAGGGCGAACGGCAGCGCCGCGATGATCGTCAGGTTCTGCAGCCCCGTCAGCGCGGCCCCGTCCTCTCCCAGCAGCAGCATGATCGCTGCCACCGAGCCCATCACCACGCCCCAGAAGACGACGACCCAGCGGCTCGGCTCCAGGGTGCCGCGCTGCGAGAGCGAACCCATGACGATCGAGGCCGCGTCCGCACCGGACACGAAGAAGATCGCCACGAGGACCATCACGAGCACGGTCGCGGCGGTGGCCAGGGGGTACTGCTCCAGGACGGAGAACAGCTGCCCCTCCGTCGTGCCCTGACCGGCGACGTCGACGCCGTCGCGCTGGGCGGCGATCCCCGCCCCGCCGAAGACGGCGAACCACAGCAGGCTGACCAGGCTGGGGACGAGCAGCACGCCGGTGACGAACTGCCGGATCGTGCGGCCGCGGCTGATGCGGGCGATGAACAACCCGACGAACGGTGTCCAGCTGATCCACCAGGCCCAGTAGAAGACCGTCCAGCCCCGCAGCCACGTGGCCATGGGATCGCCACCCGTGGCCTCGGTGCGTGCGGCCATCTCGCCGAGGTCGGAGAAGTAGCTGCCGACCGCGTCGGGGATCAGGTTGAGGATGAAGATCGTCGGCCCGAGGACGAAGACGAACACGGCGAGGACCAGGGCCAGGACCATGTTGGTGTTGGACAGCCACTGGATCCCGCGCTCGATGCCGGAGACCGCCGAGGCGACGAACGCCGCGGTCAGCACCGCGATGATCGCGACCAGGACGCCGTTGCCCACGTCGCCGGCCCAGCCCAGGATCTCCACCCCGCTGCCGATCTGCAGGGCACCGAGGCCGAGGGAGGCCGCCGACCCGAACAGCGTGGCGAAGATGGCCAGGACGTCGATGACCCGGCCGGCCGGCCCCTCGGCCCGCCGCCGCCCGAGCAGCGGGATGAAAGCGGAGCTGATCAGCTGCCGGCGGCCCTTCCGGAAGGTGCCGTAGGCGATCGCCAGCCCGACGACGGCGTACATCGCCCACGGGTGCAACGTCCAGTGGAACAGCGTGGTCGCCATCGCCGTCTGGATCGCCTCGGACGACCCGGCCTCCGTCGTGAGCGGCGGTGGGGAGACGTAGTGCGACAGCGGCTCGGCGACCCCGAAGAACATCAGGCCGATCCCCATGCCCGCGCTGAACATCATCGCGATCCACGAGATCGTCCGGAATTCCGGCCGCTCGTCGTCGCGCCCCAGCGGGATCCGCCCGTACTTGCCGGCCGCCAGCCAGATCACGTAGATGACGAACGCCGACGCCAGCAGCACGAACAGCCAGCCGAGGTTGCCGGTGATCCAGTCCAGGACCGAACCGCTCACGGTGCCGAGGCCCGTCGGGGTGGCGAAACCCCAGACGACGAAGCCCAGCGCCATGATCGCGGCGATGGCGAACAGGACCCGGTCCACGGCCCAGTGCCGGTCGGCGACGCAGGGTGGCGGCTCCGCGATCGCCGGGTGGGTCCCGGTCACGGTGACGTCCGAGGCGTGGACCGTGGGGTGGCCCTCCCCGGCCGCAGCGCCCCCGCCGGGCGTCGGATCCGCCCCGAGGGGTCCTGACCGTTTCGGCCGGGAAGGGGGCGAGGCGGGCTCGTGCGGGTTCTCCATGACGTCCCCCAACTCTGTTGCGTCATCCGAGACCGACTTCGCATGAGGGAACCAGAGTGTCGACGGGGGAACAAGGGCCGAAAGTGACCTTTTACACAGTCTCGCCCCGCGGTGGCCTCACGTCACATCGAGGTGACGTGGAGGACACCCGGGTGGAGGGAGCCGGGCGGGCACCAGTGGTCACCAGGACGCCAGGCCGCCGCGCGCGGCGCCGCGTTCGGCTCGGACACCGGCGCCTCGTGAGAGCCAGTCGAGGCCAGGACGGCCGACCAGTGGGCAGGCGAGGGCATCGGTCGCCGGGCTCCGCCCGCGGTCGACCTGACTGCCGGCACCTCGACCACCACCGCCCCGTGGCGCCGGCCGCGGGACCGTCAGACCGGACGAGGACCGGCTGCAGTGGAGCGATTTCCTCCCGGCCCGCGGTCTCGCCCGCCCCGAACCGCGCTCCTGGGGTTCCGCTCCCCGGAGGTGCCGGGCGAGCCGATGCGGGTGCAGCCCAGCCGAGCACGCGAGTCGGCCGGCGAGGACGCGTGGTCCCCGGGTCGGCGAGGCGCCGGCACGGCGGGCCCCGACCTGAGTGACCGGCTCAGGGTGAGTGGCCGGGAGGCCTGCAGCCTCCCCGTCGACCGCGACCTGCACCCGGTTGCGCACCGCGCCGCACGAGAGGTCGCCGCACGAGAGGTCATCGCAAGGGTCCGCAACGAGGGGCCACGGGTCCGCTCGACGACGCCGTCACCCCGTCATCCGCTCGCTCCGCGACGACGAGGTCCTCGTCGAGGGCGGGCGCACCTCGCACCGCGCCGACGTCACCCGCCGACGATCCGTCCTACCGGCGCCGGAGGACCCTGCGCCGGAGGACCCTGCGCCGGAGGACCCTGCGCCGGTGTCAGGGCGTGCTGCTGGGGAAGTGCGGCGGGCGCTTCCCCAGGAAGGCCGCCACGCCCTCCCGCCCGTCCGCGCTCGCCGCCCGGGCCCGGATCGACAGGGTCTCGCGGCGCAGCGCCGCCTCCGCGGCGGGGGTGGCGGTCTCCCGCAGGAGGTGCTTGGCGGCCACCTGCGCCGTCCGCGAGCCCGACCGCAGCGTCGCGACCACGTCCTCGACGGCGGCGTCGAGCTCCGCGTCCGGGTGCACCCGGGCCACCAGGCCCACGGCCCGCGCCTCCTCCGCGGACAGCACGGGGTTGAGCAGCGCCAGGTGCAGCGCCCGGTGCAGTCCGAGCGACGCCGTCAGCAGCGTGCTGCCGCCGTCCGGGGAGAAGCCGATCCGCGTGTAGGCGAGGGTGAACCGCGCCGACTCGGCGGCGAGCACGAGGTCGGCAGCCGCGGCCAGCGGCACCCCGGCGCCGGCCGCGGTGCCCTGCACCACCGAGACCACCACCGCGTCCATCCGGTGCAGGTCGCTGACCACGCGGTGCAGCGACTCGGCCAGGTCGTCGACCATCTGCTCGACGTCCTCTGCGGCGGCGAAGGCCGACACGTCCCCGCCCACGCTGAAGGTCCGGCCGGCGGCGGAGAGCACCACGACGTGCACGTCGTCGGCGCGGGCCCGGCGCACCGCGCGGCCCAACTCCCCGACCGTCGACGGCGTGAGGGGGTTGCCCCGCTCCGGGTCGGCCAGCCGGATCCGCGCGACGCCGTCCCGCTGCTCGTACTCGACCGTGCTCATGGCGGGCTCCTCCGCGGATACGGGGACGACCTGGTCCGAGGGTCCCAGCGCAGCACCCTAGGGCCGCAGGACGGCGCCCGGCGCGTGTCCCCCTCCGTGCATCGCGGCCCGGGCGGCCGCGTCCCTAGCGTCGACGTGGCCGGTCCCACCCGTTCCCCAGGAGGTCCCGTGTCCGACCACGAGCTGCCCGCGCCCAGCACGCGGGCCCGCGAGCTGCGTGACCGCATGGTCACCTTCATGCGGGAGGAGGTCCTGCCGGCCGAGCCCGCCTACCTGGCCCACCGGCGAGCGGCCGGCCCGGACGACCACGCCGTCCCACCGGTCGTCGAGGAGCTCAAGCGGCGGGCGCGGGCCCAGGGGCTGTGGAACCTGTTCCTCCCGGCGGAGTCGGGACTGACCCAGCTCGAGTACGCGCCGATCGCCGAGCTGTCGGGCTGGAGCCTCGACCTCGCCCCGGAGGCGATCAACGGCGCGGCCCCCGACACCGGCAACATGGAGCTGCTGCACCTGCTCGGCACCGAGCAGCAGAAGCGCGACTGGCTCGAACCCCTGCTGGCCGGGGAGATCCGCTCGGCGTTCGCCATGACCGAACCCGACGTCGCCAGCAGCGACGCCACCAACGTCGCCACCCGGATCGAGCGGGACGGCGACGAGTACGTGATCACCGGCCGCAAGTGGTGGACCAGTGGCGCGATGGACCCGCGGTGCGCCTTCTTCGTGCTGATGGGCAAGACCGACCCGTCGGCGCCGGCGCACCGGCAGCAGACCATGGTGCTCGTCCCCCGGGACACGCCGGGCGTGACCGTCGTCCGCGACCACCCGGTCCTGGGTCACCACGACCGGCACGGGCACGCCGAGGTCTCCTTCGAGGCGGTGCGGGTGCCCGTCACCAACGTCGTCGGGGAGGAGGGCGGCGGCTTCGCCGCCGCCCAGGCGCGGCTGGGGCCCGGCCGGATCCACCACTGCATGCGCGCTCTCGGCGCGGCGGAGCGCGCCCTCGCCCTGCTGACCGCGCGGGCCCGTGAGCGGGTCGCCTTCGGGGGCCCCCTCGCGGACCAGGGGGTCGTGCAGCAGCAGATCGCCGAGTCCCGCCTGGAGATCGAGCAGGCCCGGCTGCTCTGCCACCGCGCGAGCCACGTCATCGACACGCACGGGAACAAGGTGGCCCGGGACCTCGTGGCGATGGCCAAGGTCGCCGTCCCCCGGGCCGCGACGCGCGTCATCGACCGTGCCATCCAGGTCCACGGCGGCGCCGGGATGTCCGACGTCACCCCGCTCGCGGCCATGTACGCCTGGCACCGCGCGATGCGGCTGTTCGACGGCCCGGACGAGGTGCACCTGCGGTCGATCGCGCGGGCCGAGCTCGGCCGCACGCCGGTCCTCCCGCCGCGGGGCTGAGCGCCCCCGGTCAGCCCTCCAGCCGCTCCTTCAGCTCGGCGAGGGCGCTGCGGTAGATGCCCGAGATCGCCTCTGCGAGCCGGGCCTCCTCCTCCGGTGAGCCCGCCGCGAAGTCCGCGGTCCACACGATCTCGGCGCCGCGGGCGTGGTCCCGGACCGAGAGCCGCGAGCGGTACTCCTCGAGCGCCAGGGGGCCGGACAGGTACTCGTAGACGTAGGACCGGCCCGCGTCGTCGTGCTCCACGATCCGCTCGGTGGCGTCCCCGCCACCTCCGGCGAAGGTGGCGTGCCGGACGTCGCCCTCCAGCCGGGAGCTCTCGATGGCGGGCACCCAGGCGGCGATGGCCCCCGCGTCCCCGGCCACCCGCCAGACGGCGTCGGGCGCCTCGGTGATGACGACGGTCTCGGTGACGTTCACGGCAGCTCCTGGTCGGGACGGAGGGTGTCGGGGTGTTCCACGAGGACCCCGGTGAGGTCCTCGACGACCGAGGGGGCGAGGCCACGGGCCCGGAGGAACGGGCGGACCCCGCCGTACCGCTCGTCCACGGCGGCCAGGAACCGGCGCATCGCCTCCGCTTCGACCACCCAGGTCGCGGGCGGGTAGACGTCCACCGCGTCGCCGTAGGACACCATGCCGCGCAGGCGTTCCATGGCGGGCGCGACGTCGTCCGCGCCGGCCGCGTACTCGGCGACGACGTCGTCGCGCCGCACCCCGACCGCGGTGAGCAGCAGCCCGACGACGACGCCGGTGCGGTCCTTGCCGACGGTGCAGTGCACCAGCGCGGGCAGACCACCCGGCCGGGCCAGCTCCCGGAACGCGCCCACGACCGCACCGGCGCCGTGGTCGAGGTACCGGAGGTACGTGTCGACGACCGGGTCGTCCCCGGGCATGGGGGCCACCGCGGAGCCGGGCGCCACGACCCCGCCGACGCGCACGGGGTGCAGGGACTGCCGGATCCCGAGCGCGTCCAGCGGGCCGCGTCCCTCCTGCTCGACCTCGTGCGGCAGCCGGAGGTCGATCGTCGACCGGATGCCGGTGTCGGCCACCAGCCGCCGCGCCGCCTCCGGGCCGAGGAACTGCGGGGTCCCGCTCCGGTAGAGCAGGCCGGGGCGGATCCGCCCGCCGTCGTCGGTCCGCAGGCCGGCGACCTCGCGGAACCCCAGCAGCCCGTCGTAGGTCGCGGTCACTGGGTGGACAGGATGGTCACCACGCAGGCGTTGCCGTCCATCCCGGCGGCGCCGCCGCCCATGGTCTCGACGAGGCCGACGCGGTGCCGGGCCACCTGGCGGGCGCCGGCCCGCCCGCGCAGCTGCCAGGCGATCTCGGCGAGCTGGGCGGTCCCCGTGCCGCCGAGCGGGTGCCCCCGGGACAGCAGGCCGCCGCTGGGGTTCACCGGCTGGGCGCCGTCGCGGGCGGTGTGCCCGGACGGCGCGAGCTCGGCGCCCTCGCCCCGCGGCGCGAGCCCGAGGGCCTCCAGCGTGAGGACCTCGCCGATGGTGAAGGCGTCGTGCACCTCGAGGACGTCGATCTCCCCGGGGGTGCGGCCGGCCTGCGCGAACGCCTTCCCCGCGGCCCGGGCGACCGAGGCGTAGCCCCAGACCTCGTCGCTGCGGTGGTCCCACAGCGCCCCCGAGACCATGGCCGAGGCCTCGATGCGCAGGTCGTCCCGGTTCCCGCGGTCCGGCCCGACGACGGCCGCGCCGGCGCCGTCGCTGGTCGGGCAGCACTGCAGGAAGGTCAGCGGCTCGGCGATCATCCGCGAGGCCAGGACCTCCTCGACCGTCGGCGCGTTGTTCCGCAGTTGCGCGCGGGGGTTGTCCAGCCCGTTGCGCTTGTTCTTGACCGCCACGGCGGCCAGCTGCTCGGGCGTCACGCCGAACTCGTCGACGTAGCGCGCCGCCTGCAGGGCGTAGAGCCCGGGCAGCGGCAGGGACGACGCGCCCTCCGGGTCGGTGGCCTCGGGGACGATCGCGCCGGAGAACAGGGTGGACATCTGGTCGACGCCGAGGACGAGCACGCAGCCGAAGCGCCCGGTCCGGACCGCCTCCACGGCCTCGTGGTAGGCGCTCGTGCCGCTGGCGCAGGCGTTCTCGATCGTCCACATCGGGACGCCGGGGATCCCCATCCCGCGCTGCACCCGGGTGGCGACACCGGGTGGCCCGAAGACCGATCCCACGATGACCGCGTCGATCTCCGCCGGGCTGATGCCGGCCTCCCGCACGGCCTCGGACACGGCGTCCCAGGCCAGGGACTCGACCCGGCGCTCCGGGAAGAGCCCGTAGGCCGAGGTCCCGACACCCCACAGCATCGGCTGGTTCACGACTGCTCCTCCCGTGCGGCGACCAGGTCGCCGCGATCGGTGCCGGTGATCCGCGCGCGCGTGCCGGCGCGCAGGACCTCCGGTTCGGCCAGGTGGACGAGGACCCGCGGGCCGTCGTCGAGATCCAGGTGGGCCAGCCCGAACGGAGGCCGCCGCTCCCCCACCGGGATGGCGACGACGGTCGAGGACCACACCTTCCCGGTGGCGGCGAAGCGGTCGGGCTCCACGGCGCCGTAGCAGATCGGGCACCAGGGGATCCCCCGCTGTGCGGCGGGGTAGCGGCAGGCGGTGCAGCGCACGCCGAGGACGGCGCCGTCGTCGAACACCGGTCGCGGGTCCGCGACCTCGAGCCCGCCGACCGCCGCGCCGGGGCGTCGCTTCGTCGGCCGGCCGACGCCGAGACCGCTGCCGCCGACACCGGCCTCGCTCGTGCTGGGGGTGGCGGCCGACATCAGTGGTCCCCCTCCAGGGTCAGGGAGAAGCCGGGCCCGTCGACGTGCAGGTAGGCCCCGACCGAGGTCTCGACCAGCTCGCGGACGAAGCGCATCTCCCGCGTCGTGGGCGCGAAGTCGCGCTCGCGCCGCGGGGTGGCCCGCATGACGTCGATGTCGGCCTCGGGCACCAGCAGCCGCAGGATCAGCTCGTCGTCGGAGACGGACTCGCCGAACCGGCGGCGCAGCTCCTGGAGGCTCGGCTGCGGCGGCTGCCAGTCGGTGTAGCTCTTGGCCTTGGGCGTGCTCATGATCGTGTCGAGGACGTCCTGGTCGAGCGGGGCGACCGGGCGGCCGTAGAAGCCGTGCGCGTAGATGAGCACCTCGTCGGGGACGACGGAGTACCGCTGCCCGGTGACGACGTTGAGCACCGCCTGGGTCCCCACGAGCTGGGAGAACGGCGTGGCCATGACGGGGTACCCGAGCTCCTCGCGCACCCGCGACATCTCGTCGAGGACCTCCTCGAAGCGGTCCTCCATGCCCCGCGCCCGCAGCTGGTCCTTGAAGGTGCCGGCCATGCCGCCGGGGAGCTGGTGGCGGTACTGGAACAGCGAGTACTCGGCCGGCCGGCCCACCGGCAGCGCCTCGTACTCGGCCACCCGCAGCAGGTGCTCGGCGACCGGTGCGAAGCGGGACTCGTCGAGGTCGACGTCGAAGCCGGCGTAGCGCAGGTTGGCCACGGTGTTCTCGGTCGAGGGCAGCGAGACGCCGGCGGCCAGCGGGCGGCTGGCGGTGTGCACCCGGTCGGCCCCGGCGAGCACGCCCTCGAGGTAGTTCAGCGGCGCGAGCGCGTTGTTGCTGTGGAAGTGGATCTCCACCGGCAGGTCGCCGGCCGCGCCCTTGATCGCCGAGACCAGGCTGCGGGTCCGCTCGGGGGTGAGCAGGCCCGCGGCGTCCTCGAGCTCGATCCCGTCGGCGCCGAGGGCGACCAGCTCCCGCGTGCGCTCCGCGTAGTACTCGTCGGTGTGGTACGGGCTGTCGGCGAACAGGATGCACGGCAGGGCCGCCGCGCCCTCCGCCTGCACGGTCTTCACCAGCCGGCCGATCTTGTCGGTGTTGAACAGCCCGTCGTAGATCCAGAAGCTGCCGATGCCGTGGGCGCACAGCCGCTGGACCCACAGGTCCATGACGCTGTCCGCGGTCAGGCCGAAGGTGACGATGCCGTTGCTGCGGGTCCCCGCCCGCACGGTGGTGCGCGGCATCGCCCGCGACAGCGAGATCAGCTGGTCCCAGGGGTCCTCCTTGCAGTGCCGCACGAGCACCTCGAAGATCGAGCTGCCGACCAGGTCGATGGTGTGGAACCCGGTCCGGTCCAGCTCGCCCGCGATGGGCAGGCCCATGTCCTTGCGCAGCTTCATGCCCCACCAGCTCTGCGGGCCGTCGCGCAGCGTCTGGTCGACGATCTCGATCGTCCGGCGGCGCCCGTCCGCGGTCCTCGGGGCGCGGTCGAGGTAGCTCATCAGGGTCCCTCCAGGTGGTGGGGCAGGCCGTGGGTGGCGATCCACTCGGTGGTGACGCGGCCGGCCCGGAAGTCGGGGTGGTCCAGTGCGGACCGCGCGAAGTCGCGCGTGGTCGGGACCCCGGCCACCTGCAGGCGGCCGAGTGCCGCGACGAGGCGGTCGGCGGCGGTGTCGCGGTCCGGGCCGTGCGCGACGACCTTGGCGAGCAGGGAGTCGTAGTACGGGGTGACGACGTAGCCCGGCTCGCAGTGGCTGTCGACGCGGATCCCCTCCCCCACGGGCGGCACCCAGGTGGTGACCGTCCCGGGGTGCGGGGTGAAGCCGCGCGCCGGGTCCTCGGTGGTGATCCGGACCTCGATCGCGTGGCCGTCGACCCGGACGTCGTCCTGGGTCAGCCGGAGCGGTTCGCCCGCCGCGGAGCGGATCTGCTCGGCCACCAGGTCGACGCCGGTGACCATCTCGGTCACCGGGTGCTCGACCTGGATGCGGGCGTTGAACTCGAGGAAGGCGTACCGGCAGGTGTCGGCGTCGTAGATGAACTCGACCGTGCCGGCGCTGTCCAGGCCGAGGGCCTCGCCGAAGGCGACTCCGCTGCGGCGGATGTCCTGCCGCACCTGCTCGGGGAGGTTGGGCGCCGGGGACTCCTCGACCACCTTCTGGTGGCGGCGCTGCAGGGTGCAGTCCCGCTCGCCGAGGTGGATGACCGAGCCGTGCTTGTCGCCGAGGACCTGCACCTCGATGTGCCGGGCGTGGCGGATGTAGCGCTCGACGTACAGGCGTCCGTCGCCGAACGCCGCCTCCGCCTCGCCGGCCGCCGCGGGCCAGCGGGCCCGCAGCTCCGCCTCGTCCTCCACCACCGACATCCCCCGGCCGCCGCCGCCCGCCGCGGCCTTGACCAGCACGGGGTAGCCGAGGTCGGCCGCGGCCGCCACCGCCTCCTCGGTCGAGGAGAGGACCGGTGACCCGGAGAGGACCGGGATGCCGGCGCTGCGCGCCAGTTCCCGGGCGCGGGCCTTGTCGCCGGCACCGGCGACCGCCTCCGGCCGCGGGCCGATGAAGGTCAGCCCCTCCGCGACGCACGCCGCGGCGAAGTCGGGGTTCTCCGAGAGGAACCCGTACCCGGGGTGGACGGCGTCGCAGCCGGTGCCGAGCGCCGCGCTGAGCACCGACGGGATCGCCAGGTAGCTCTGCGTGGCCGGGGGCGGTCCGATGCAGACGGCGCGGTCGGCGAGCCGGGCGGCGAGGCCGTCGCGGTCGGCGGTGGAGACCACGACGACGGTCTCGATGCCGAGCGCGCGGCAGGCGCGGACCACCCGGACGGCGATCTCCCCGCGGTTGGCGACCAGGACGCGGCGGATCGTCGTCCGGACCGGGGCCTCCTGGACCGTGACAGCCGGACTAGCCATCGCTGGGACGGATCCAGAAGAGGACCTGCTCGTACTCGACGAGCTCGGCGTTCCGGGCGCAGACCTCGACGACCTCGCCCGCCGCCGGGGCGACCACCGGGTTCATGAGCTTCATGACCTCGACGATGGCCAGCTGCTGGTCGGCGGTCACCGTGTCGCCGACCTGGACGAACGGCGGCTGACCGGGACTGGGCGCGGTCCAGAAGGCCCCGACGGCCGGCGAGCGGACCGCGACGCAGCCGGTCGTGTTGACCGCGCCCCCGCCGGACGCGGGACCGGCGGCGGCGGGGGCAGCGGCGACCGGTGCGGGCGGCGGGGCGGGAACCGGTGGCGGGGCCGCAGGAACGGGAGGAGCGGCCGGGGGTGCGGCGGCCGGTGCGGCCGCCGGGGCCGGGGTCGCCGCCGCGGTCAGGGCACCGGGCGGGCCGTCCTTCCCGATGGTGATCCGCAGGCCCCGGACCTCCAGCGTCATGCCCGTCCAGTCGGACCGCTGGAAGGTGCGGATCACCTCCTGGAGCTCGCGGAGGGTCGTGCTCAGCGGTACCTCGGCTGCGGCAGCCGGGTCGTCGACCGCGGTCATCGGGTCCCTCCCTGGTGCGCGACGGCCGTCAGCAGGACCGGCAGCCGGTGCGGCGCGACGATCACCTCGACGCCGGCGTCCAGTGCCGCGCGCACGCCGTCCGGGGTGGTGAACAGGGCACCGCGGACGGTCCGGGTGCCGGCGGGGATCGGCGGCAGCTGCTCGCCGAGCTCCTCGGCCGGGACGGCGTCGGAGTCCAGGACCGGCCCGGGCACGTCCGCGTCCGGGTCGGTGACCCGCACCTCGACCAGCTCCTCGGCCCAGGCGGTGAGCCGGCGGAGGTCGTCGTCCGAGCTCTCGTCGACGGCGGAGGACTCGACCTCGCCCAGGTACACCCGGCCGCTCGTCGCGTCCACGGTCACCGTGCGGCCGAGCAGCGCCTCGATCGTCCCCGGGCCGCACCCGGTGACGCACGGGGTGTCCAGCGCCCGGCTGACGACGGCGGCGTGACAGGTGGCGCCGCCCTGCTCGGTGACCACCGCGCCGGCCGCGATCATGCCGTGCACGTCGTCGGGGCTGGTCGACCGGCGGACGAGGACCGACCCCGGCCGCTGCTGGGCCTCCTCGGGCGTCCCGACGGCCAGGCCGGTGGCGACACCGGGGCTGGCCGGCGCGCCGGAGGTCAGCAGCTGCGCCGACGCGGCGGCCCCGGGCGTGATCTCCGGCCGCAGGAGGGTCCGCACCTGCTCGGCGTTGACCCGCCGGACCGCCTCGGCCGGTTCGAGCACCCCCTCGTCCACCAGCTCGACGGCGATGCGGACGGCGGCCCGGGCCGTGCGCTTGGCCGGCCGGGACTGCAGGAGGAACAGCCGGCCCTGCTGCACGGTGAACTCGATGTCCTGCGCGTCCCGGCCCTCCCGGTCCAGGCGGTCGGCGGCGGTCATCAGCTCGGCGTGCACGTCCGGCAGCGACTCGGCGAGGGAGCTCAGTGGCCGGGGGGTGACCCGCCCGGAGACGACGTCCTCCCCCTGCCCGCGCGGCAGGTACTCGCCGTAGGGCTCCCGGACCCCGTCGACCGGGTTGCGGGTGAACAGCACCCCGGTGCCGGAGCGGTCGTCGAGGTTCCCGAACACCATCGCCTGCACGGTCACCGCGGTGCCGAGGTCGTCGGGGATGCCGTAGTGCCGGCGGTAGGCGACCGCGCGCCGGGAGCGGCTGGAGGCGAAGACCGCCTCGACGGCCGAGCGCAGCTGCTCCCAGGGGTCGGCCGGGACGGCGCCGGCCCCGTCGTCGTCCAGCGCCGCCCGCACCGCCGCGGTGTCCGCGAGGTCGTCGAGGTCCTCGGTGCAGCCCAGGACGAGCCGGCCGTAGAAGGCGGTGAACCGCCGGTGCACCTCGGCGGCGAACGCCGGGTCACCGGTCTCCGCGGCGAGAGCGGCCTCGACGGCGTCGTTGCAGCCCAGGTCGAGGATCGTGTCCATCATCCCGGGCATGCTCACGGCGGCGCCGGAGCGCACCGACACCAGCAGCGGACGCTCGCTGCCGCCGAAGGTCCGGTCCAGCTGCCGCTCGAGGAGGCGGATGCCGGTCTCGAGCTCCTCGGCGAGCCCCTCGGGCAGGCGGCCGCCGGCGGACCAGGCCGCGCACGCCTCGGTGGTCACCACGAAGGCCGGCGGCACGCGCAGCCCGAGCGACCGCATGCGCCACAGGCTCCAGGCCTTGCCGCCCACGAGGTCGCGGCTGGGCTCGCGGGCGGGGTCGTCGGGGACGACGAGCCAGCGGTACCCGGTGCCGTTCGGCCGGGTCACGGTCGGCGCGGTCACTCGGGACGCTCCCGGCCGGTCAGGCGCAGCAGGTGCTCGTGCATCTGGAACCAGACGGTGTGCACCGAGTCGACCCGCACGCCGCTGACGTAGTCGGTCTCGCCGCCCTCGGCGCGGGTGAGGGCGGCGCCGATGCGGTCCAGGAAGCGGTCGACGAGCGGGTCGAGGTCGGCGACCGGGCGGAGCACCTTCGCCGTCCTGTCCACGACCCGCCCCAGCTTGTCGACGATCGCCGCGTCGTAGTCGGGGTCGCCGTGGTCGTTGGGGACGCGGTCCCCGCCGACCTCCTTGGTCTGCCAGTCGGTGGTTAGGGTGAGGACCTGCTTGTTCACGCCGGTCTCGAAGGAGTCCATCGCGTCCGAGACGGCCGGTGACGAGCGGAACTCCGCGAAGGCCTCCGGGTAGACGCCGTCGAGCAGCGCCCGGCCGGCCGGGGTGATCATGAAGTTGCCGCGGGCGGCCATCACCGTCTTCTCCCCCGCGGCCCTCTCCAGCGCTGCCTCCACCTCGGCGACGGGCTGTCCGGTGATCTCGGCGAGCTGCTCGGCGGAGGCGAGCTGCCGGAGCGTGAGCGTGTGCACGGTGAGCTGGTACGGGTCGAGCATCAGACGTCCTCTCGGGGAGAGCCGGCGAGCATGCGGTCGCGCACCTCGCGTCGCAGCGACTTGCCGACCGGACTGGTGGGGAGGTCGGACCACACCTGGACGGCACGTGGTCGCTTGAAGCCGGCCAGCCGGCCGGCGCAGAACCGCTCGATCTCGGCGGGGTCGGCCTCGGTGCGGGTGACGACGGCGGCCGCGACCCGCTCGCCCCACTTCTCGTCGGGGAGCCCGACCACCGCGGCCTGGACGACGGCGGGGTGGCTGAGCAGCGCGTCCTCCACCTCGCGGGGGTACACGTTGAAACCGCCGCTGATGATCACGTCGTGCCGGCGGTCGAGCAGGTGGAGGTAGCCCTCGTCGTCCCACCGCCCGATGTCGCCGGTGTGCAGCCAGCCGTCGGGCTCGATCGTCTCGGCCGTGGCCTCCGGCCGCCGCCAGTAGCCGCTCATCGTGTGCGGCCCGCGGGTGAGCACCTCCCCGACCTCCTGCGGACCGAGCACCCGGCCCTCGGCGTCGCGGACCTGCACCTCGACGAAGGTGTAGGGCTTGCCCGCGGACGTCAGCCGGTCGGGGGTGTGCTCCCAGGGCTGCAGGCAGGTGATGGCCAGCGGCGCCTCGGCCTGGCCGTAGAGCTGGGTGAAGACGGGGCCGAGGACCTCGAGCCCCTTCTGCAGGACCGTCGTGGCGATCGGCGCCCCGCCGTAGCAGAGCCGCTCGAGCGCGAGGTCCGCCCCGGCGGTGGCCGGGTGCTCGAGGAGCATCGCGATCATGGTCGGGACCATGAACGTCGTCGTCGCCCGGTGCTCCTCCGCCGCCTGGAGGAAGGCCTCCGGCGAGAACTTCGGCACGATCACGTTCGCCGCGCCCTTGACCAGGTGCGGCAGGAAGAAGGCGCCGCTGCCGTGGGTGATCGGCGCGGCATGCAGCATCACCGAGTCCGGGCGCAGGTCCGGCAGCAGGTCGACCAGGAAGTTGGCGACCTCCGCCAGCTCGCTGCGGGTGGTCAGGACGACCGCCTTGGGCCTGCCCGTCGTCCCGCCGGTGTAGGCCAGCCGGAAGGGCGCCTCGGGGTCGCGCCGGACGTCGCAGGGGCCCGCAGGGGCGTCGGCGATCATCCGCGGCAGCTCGTCGGCGGGGACGACGAACTCGGTCTCGGCGGGCGGCTCGCCGGCGAGCACGAGCGCCCGGGCCTGCGAGTCCTCGATCTTGAACGCGAGCTCGTGCGGGGTCTCGCGGGCGTTGAGCGGCACCCGGACGAGCCCGGCCTTCGCCAGCGCGTAGTAGGTGACGACGCCGTCGATGCCGTTGGGCATCAGCACCGCGACGCGGTCGCCGGGTGCGAGGCCGCGGGCCAGCAGCGCGGTGCCCAGGCGGTCGGTCAGCTCGTCGAACTCCGCGAAGCTCACGACGCGGGCGCCGTCGACGAGGGCGGGGGCGGCACCGTACTGGCGTCCGGCCCGCCGGATCAGGTCACCGATCTGCACGGGGTGGTCCTCCTGGGAGCGGGGTCTCCCCGGCCGGCCGCGGGTGCGGGCCCGCGGCCGGCCGGGAGTCGGGGGTGGGTCAGCCGGCGGAGCCGGGCAGGTCGGCGCGGCGCAGGCCGGCGCCGCGGCCCTCGAGGTTCCGCGACCCCCGCTGGGCCAGCCGGTACAGCTCGTCGGCCCGCTCGGTCCGCCAGTGCCGCTTGACCCACTCCTCGTCGAGGTAGCGGTACGGCTCGGCCAGCACGGCCGGCCGGAAGTCCCGGGCCCGGCGGTTGTACTCGTCGACGTCGAGGCGGCCGGCGGACGTCGTCCAGAGGCCGGTCTTGGCGTCGAGGCTGCTGGAGCCGGACAGCCGGTCCCCCGCCGTCGGGGCGAAGTCGTCGTCGACGAGCACCGAGTACGGGATGCCGGTCAGCATGTTCTGGTTGGCACCCGAGTACCGGGCCATCGAGTACTCGTTCGTCTTCTGGTGCGGGAAGCCGATCAGGCCCACCATCTCGGCGAGGTCGTCGCGGCCGTACTCGTCGTTCATCAGCGGCTTGAAGCGCTGCACGCGGTCGTCGAGGGAGAGCCAGTCGTCCTGCCGGTAGGTGCCGGCGAGGTGGGCGAAGTCCTTGGCCACCGAGGAGTACACCAGCGCGCCGGCGTCGATCATCTGCTCGCGCGTCCAGGTGGCGATCCGCTTCCAGAGGTCGGCGGTCGCCTCGTTGAGGATCTCCCGGTACTGCTCCATCGTCTCGGCCAGCTGCGCGGCGTTCTCCATGCCGACCGGCACGTAGCCGTCGGTGAGCGCGTCGGAGGTGTACATGCCGACGGCGACGATGTTCGCCGCGTCGTAGGCCGGCTCGGCCTCGAACGAGGCCCAGTCGTCCATGAGGTGGAAGTTGGTGTCCTTGAAGACGATGGGGATCGTCAGGTTGGCGACCGGCAGCCGGGTGGCGATGCCGTCCAGCCACGGGTAGTCGCCCTCGGTCAGCTCGAAGAAGTCGCGCACGATGAGCTGGCGGTTGTCCCCGAAGGCGTACGGGCCGCTGTTGTGCAGCCCGATCCGGCACTCGCAGTGCGCCAGGAACGCGTACTGCGACAGCTGCGCGACCAGCTTGGTCGCCGCCGTGTGCAGCCGGTCCCCCGGGGTCACGCCGTGCAGGTCGGACTCGAAGACCTGCAGGGTGCGCTCGGGCAGGAGCTGGCTGCGGTCGCCGAACTCCTTGTTGGTGAGGTGCCCGTCGTTGCGGTGGTAGGCGAGGTTGAACCGGCGGGAGAAGTCGAGCACGTCGACGACGTCGTCGACCGCGTCGGCGGGGCCGAGCAGGCCCCAGTTCATCAGCATCTCGCGGCCGATGAGGTAGAACGCCGGCAGTCCCCAGGCGGCGTTGACCGTGTCGACCTTGAGGCTCACCTCGCGGGCGCGGTCGCCCAGTTCCTCGGCCGGGGTCGCCGCGTCGATCTCGCGCAGCAGGGTCGGCCACCGGTAGAAGCTGTTGAGGTAGCTCAGCAGCATGTACGGGTTCATCGGGAAGAGCTTCGACTCCTGGACCGTGCGCGTGATGCACAGCCAGTACGTGGTGTCGCTGAGCTGACGGATGTAGTTGTTGGTCGACAGCAGCGACGGGTAGGTCAGCTTCGGGTTGCGGGCTGTGCCGGTCAGGGGGCTGGCGGTCATGGTCCTCAGGCCTCGCTCTCGACGATCCAGATCCGGGCGTGACCGGTGTCGCCGGTCTCGTAGGCGTCGGCCGCCGGCGGGGCCGCGGTCACCTCGATCTCGACGACGTCGCCGTCCTCCAAGGTGTCGATCCGGCAGTTCATGAGCGTGGGCACGTCGTACTCGCGGGCGAGGATGCCGAGGTGCGAGCGGACGGTGCCGCCGAGGCAGATGACGCCGGTGAAGTGCTCGATGATCGGCGCGGTCAGGGTGCCGCCCGAGTCGTCGATGACCGCGATCGTGCCGTCCGGGACGCCGTCGGCCAGGTACTCCATGACCTGCTCGATGGTCGAGACCAGGGCGACCGGGCCGGTCACGTTCGCGGACTTGCGGATGACGTTGTCCCCCACCCCGACCTGGCGTCGCCCGTCGGCGCCCGCCGAGCCCTCGGCGAAGCCGGCGGCGGCGCGCGCGGGGCGCTTGTACTTCTCCGGCTCCGACTCCAGGGAGACCGTCGCCGAGAAGTCGAAGCGGTAGCCCGAGTCGAGCGCCTCCTGCTCGATCGCCTGCGCGTCGGTCAGCGAGAACAGGTCGTACTGGCGGTCGAAGACCACGTCCTTCCACGCCGCGCCGGTGGCCGCGAAGCGCGCCGCGGCCAGCTCGCGGACGGCGGAGTTGAAGCGTGCGGGCAGGGGCAGCATCTCGGTCGTGCCCCACTTCGGGGGCGACACCGCGGGTTCGGACATCGTCACCTCTCTGTGCTCGTCGATGAGCGGGCCGGCCCCGGACGGGGAGCCCGCCGTGTCGCCGGAGGTGGCGCGGCGGGCCGCACCGGGCGGTGGGCTGCGCTGCTGTTCACCTGGACGAAAGCTAGGTAGCGTCGGGAATGTGACCCAGTCCACGTTGGGGGACATTGCCGCGCCGCCGCGACGCCGGACCCCGGCGCGGGCCGTGCTGCGCCAGGTCGACTACGAGCGCGCCTTCGACGTCCTGGAGAACTGCGCCGTCGCGCCGTCCCTCCCGGACCTCCGCGAGGAGCTGGTGGAGTCGCTGGGCAGCACCTTCGGGCTGCGGCACGTGTCGTTCTTCGCCGGCGCGACGTTCCACAGCACCTTCGGCGACCTGACCCCGCTGACCGAGGGCCTGACCGTGCGGATGCTGCCGGAGTACCACGACCGGTGGTCGCGCTACGACCTGTTCGGCACGCCCGCGGCCATGCGGCAGCTGGTCACCACCGGCGTCTCCTCGCTGGCGGAGCTGCGGGCGATGGGCAGCCTGCCGGCGTCGGCCGACGCCTACGTCCGCCACTTCCTGCACACCACCTGGCGCATGGAGACCGCCGCGGCGATGCGCCTCGAGCTGCCCGGCGGCCACACGGCGTTGGTGGGGATGTTCGACTCGGCGCCCGACCGGCTGGGCCCCCACGAGCTGGCGACGCTCCGCCTGCTCTCCGGGCAGCTGTCCGCGGTCACCCGGCGCCTGCCGGTGTCCCGGCGGCACGCCGCGCTCGCCGGCCTGTCCGAGCGGCAGCAGCAGGTCGTGCAGCTGGTCGCCGACGGGCTGTCGAACGCCGGGATCGCCGAGACCCTGTCGCTGGCCGAGGACAGCGTGAAGAAGTACGTCAGCCGGATCCTGGCCGCCACCGGCTGCCAGTCCCGCATGGAGCTGGCGCTCCTCGCCCGCGCGCACGGCTGAGGGCCGCCCGCACGAGGCGGGCGGCCCTCGAGCCGTACCCGAACGGCCACCCTCCAGGGTCCCTCCGCCTGCGCCTGCGAGGCGGGGGGAGGGTGGTCCTCCCACTAGAGGAAGGACGACTCCCGGGTCAGGCCGTAGCGGGGGTGCTCGCCGATGACCATGGACTCGAAGATCCCGTAGCCCTCCGCGTCGCCCTCACGGACGCGGATGACGCAGTCGCGCAGCTGGTGGACGGTGCGCGCGGTCTCGGGGTCGGACACGTCGGCGAAGCGTTCCCCGTCGACGTGCGTGGGCCCCAGCCACTGGCCGTGGCGGTGACCCTTGAACCCGAAGTACAGCCCCGTGCCGAGGTGGAACCCGGTGTGGCTGGCCGCCTCCACCTCGATGGTGCGGGTCTGGCCCCAGCCGGCGTCGAACACCATCTTGCCGCCCAGCAGGCGCCGGTTCACCGGGTCGAACTTGAGCTCGTCCTGGAGGGCGTGCAGCGGCCGCTGGGTGCCGTCGGGCAGGTTCTCGAACCCGGAGAAGTACGTCGTCCGCCCGTTGACCCACTGGTGGTAGTGGTGGATCTCGTAGCTGCTGCCGTCGGGCCGCTGCAGCCACATCGGGCTCCAGGTGAGGATGAAGTCCCCGGCGAGCCGGTCGGGCCGGTAGACGTCCGCCGGGGGCTCGCCGACGTCCATCCGCACGCCCCAGGAGTGGTCGCGGAAGCCGAACCACTCCTCGTCGTGGACGTCGATCTGCTCCCCGTCGACCCAGATCCGGCCGCTGACCGTCGAGGGCTGGTGGTAGCGGAGCAGGTCGGAGCAGATCCGGAAGCCGGACGGCTCGCGCTGCGAGTCCTTGGACTCCAGGAAGGGCGGCAGCACCCCGGTGACGGTGAGGTCGAACCGGATCGGCAGCACGTGGTTCTCGCGCAGCACCCACCGGACCTTCCTCAGCGGTTCGAGCACCTCGTAGTCCAGCGGGCCGACACCGACCCGCTCCGGGTCGCTGTCCAGCTGCCGGCTGGCCCGGACGGTCAGCTGCTCCGTGCCGCGGGAGATGCCCGCGAACATGTCGATGACGTTCCGGTTGTGGTACTTGCCCAGACCGACGTCGACCTGCAACGAGCCGTCCCGGGCGAACAGCGACGCCCACAGCTTCTCGGTCCAGGAGACGTCGGCCTGGCTGATCGTCGCGAACGTCTCGGGTGTCTGGTGGCAGAGCAGCTCGTCCGCGGGGACGAGCCGCTGCATCGACTGGCGCATCGATGTCCTCCTGGTCAGGCCGTGCGGGTCGGCGAGAAGGCGCCCGGCATGTCGTTGGCCACCAGCGCGGTCCCGAAGATCGCGGCGGCCTCGTCGTCGTCGTCGAAGGGGTCGGGGTAGAGCGCCAGCGTGTCCGGCGAGAAGGACCAGTCGACCCGGTCGGTCACGCCGGCGACGTCGGCGAACGGCCGCAGCCCGGACGTGTACATCCGGGTCGCGGAGAAGATCCGCTGCTCGCGGTCCATGTCGGCGAACTGCTGGTAGACGGCCAGGTGCGACCGGCTCAGGTCGGCGGTGAGCTGCGCCCACTCCCCCGGGTCGAGGACCCGCTGCTGCCCGTCGGCGGTGTGCCCGACGACGGCGGCGTCGGTGACGGCGCCGAGCAGCTGGTCGGGTTCGGTGAACGTGGTCCCCCAGTCGTTGATCTCGAAGCTGGAGAACGCCGCCGGGTCGTAGGTGAGCACCAGCGTCAGGCCCGTGAAGGGCGGCCGCAGCTCCCGGGCCCACGGGTAGTCGAACGTGCTCGGTCCCAGGGACAGGTAGTCGCGGACGATGGTGTGCCGGCCGTCGGGCCGCACGTACGGGCCGGAGTCGTAGATGCCGACCCGGGAGTCGGTGAAGTAGAGGAACGAGTAGCCGGCGACGGTCGCGTTGAGCCGCTTGAGCGCCTTGGCCGCGTCGGCGTCCAGCCGCTGCGTCGCGGCGCTCAGCGAGGTGACGGCCTCCGCCGGGAGGTAGCGGTTGGTGAAGCCGGCGTCCTTGTTGTCCAGGGTGCCGTCGCCGCGGTGGGCCAGGGTGAGCCGGCGCCAGAAGTCGACGACCGTGCGGACCTCCTCGGTCCGCTCGTCCGGGCGGAGGCTCCCCATGCGGATCAGGCACTCCCGGCCGCACAGGTAGTGGTAGCCGGCCATCCAGATCCACAGCGGGCTGACCTGCCCGGGCGCCGTCCGCAGCCGCCGGCCGATCTCCTCCGCCGGCATCGCCGCGTCGATGACGGCGACCCGCTGCGCGTAGGTGTGGAAGTCGTCGATCACCGACAGCGACATGTACGGCAGCATCGGGAACAGCTCGGAGGTGAACGACGAGCGCCGCGTCATCTCCGGCTTGAACGCACGGCCCATGTGCTGGACCAGGTCGTCGAGCCGCTCGTCGGTGAGCGGCTCGGCGATCAGGGCGTCGAGGTCGGCCGGGGAGACGTCGACGTCGAAGTCCTTGACGCCGATGTCGTCGCCGACCCGGCGGACGTAGGCCCACCACCGCTCGGACACGTCCTCCCGTGCCGGCGGCGCGGCGGTCGCCGCCGGGGCCCCCGCCGAGGACAGCGACACGAGACCGAGGTCGCCGTCCTGGACCTGCAGGGTGAGCTCGGCGCCGTCGTCGGGGACCTCGACCAGCTCGGTGCCCACGAGGCAGGGGACCTCGAACTCCCGGGACACGATGGCGAGGTGGGAGCGCAGCGTGCCGTCGCGGGCGACGATGCCGCCGAGCCGCCCGAGGATGGGCGAGAGGAACGTCGTGCCGCCGGACTCCACGAGCGCGATCGTCGCCTCGAGGTCGGAGTCGATCGCCTCGATGACGTCGGACGGCGAGCGGAACCAGCGGGCCCGGCCCGTGACCGGGGGGAAGCGGTAGGAGGGGATCCCCTTGCCGATCTGGGACATGGTCATCGCTCCTGTCCGAGGGGGCGGAAACAGCCGTCCCGGTCCTGCGGGACGAAGACGCCGCCGATGAGCCGCAGGGCCAGGTCGGGGTCGCTGAAGCGGGCGTAGGACTCCGCGATGCGCGGGGTGACGGTCCAGTCGATCTCGTCGAAGCAGCCGGCCAGGCGGGCCCAGGGCTTGAGCTTCCACGCGTACATCTGCGTCGCGTAGAGGTTGCGCTCCTCCGGGTCGGTCTCGGCCAGGCGCTGGTAGAGGGCCCGGTGGGCGCTCCGGATGGCCTTGGTCGCCGCCTCGACCTCGTCGGCGCCCAGCGGGCGCAGGGTGCCGTCGTCGGTGCAGAAGACCTGCGTCTCGATCAGGGCGGACTGGTGGTCGCTGGGGCTGAACCAGGCGGTGCCCCAGACGTTGTTGTCCATCCGGACCGAGCCGGGCAGCCGGTGCGCGATGACGAAGTGGTGGTACGGGAGGGTCTCCCGGATGCCGTCGACCCACGGGAAGTCGCCGTCCCGGTCGGTGCACGTCTCGCGGAGGGCGAGGAAGGAGCCGTCCTCGAGCACGTACGGGCCGGTGTCGCAGACGGCGGTGCGCGCGTCGCAGTTCTCCAGGAACGCGTAGGCGGTCAGCCGGGCGCCGAACTTGCGGATCGTCCCCTTCAGGCCCTCGTCGGCGGGGAGCAGTTGCCCGCGGATCTCGTCGAGCAGCGACCGGGGGACGACGTGGGAGCTGTTGGCCGGTTCGGCGTCCATGTTGAACAGCACGCCGTCCGTGCGGGCGGCGATCGTCGCCTCCCGCCAGAAGCGCAGGACCGTCAGCTGGTCCTCCAGCCCGTCCGCGAGGCCGTTCTCCCCCAGGTCGACGAACAGCTCACGGCCGGTGAGGTAGTGCAGCGGCATCGCGGCCAGGTTGATGAAGCTGCGCTTGGTGCCGATCGGCAGGTCACGGCTGACCAGTTCGGACGGCGTGGCGTGCCGCAGGATCGTCCGGAGCCGGTCGGGGACCTGGAGGTAGTCCTCCATCATCGACATGAGGATGTAGGTGTTCATGCCGAACAGCTCGGACTCGAAGACGGTGCGGGCCGCGAGCTCGGACCTGTAGGCGGCACCGGCCTTCTGCACCAGCCAGTTCCACTCCGCCAGGGACGGCTCGTACGCGGCGTCGGTGTACAGGGCCGTCAGGTCGGCCGGCGTCTCCAGCGAGAGGGTCATGCCGTCACCGCCGCGCCCGTCACCGAGATCCGGGCCGTCTCACCGTCGGTGAGGTCGAGGACCACCGTGTCCCCGTCGGACACGGCCCCGGTCAGCTGCGCGGCGAGCACGCACGGCACGTCGGACTCCCGCGACAGGATGGCCAGGTGCGACTCGCGGCTGCCGGCCGTGCACACGATGCCCTTGAGGTCGGGCAGGATCGGCGACAGGAAGGTCATGCCGCCCTTGTTGACGAAGGCGACGGTGTCCTCGAGGTCGTCGTCGTCGATGGACAGGACGTCGGACGTGTCGTTGAACCACCGCGCGGTGCCCGTCACCGTGCCGGCGACGAAGAGGTTGGTGCCGGTCGCCACCTCACGTGGATTGCCGCTCATGAGTGCTCCGTCCCGCCCCGACGCCGGGGCGATCGATGGGCCACGCCGCGTTCTGCCACGGCCAGCCCGGACGGTATGAGCGGCGTCACACCCGACCCAGTGCACTTAGGGGGACACTCCCCCGTCAGGGCACCCGCTGGGTCGTCGCAGCGCTGACGGGGGCGCCGACCCTAGGGTCGGTCCGTGATCCGCGTCTGCTTCGCCGGCGTGACCGGCTGGACCGCGCCGCCGATCCTGGCCGCCGTCGACGCCGCCGACGACCTGGTCCTCACCGCGGGGGTGTCCCGCTCCGCGGCCGGCCGGGCGCTGTCGGAGGTGACGGCGTCGCGCAGCGAGGGCAGGGTCTTCGGATCCGTCGCCGACGCGCTCCACTCGGCCGAGGTCGACGTGCTGGTCGACTACACCAGCGCCACCGCCGTCGAGGAGAACGTGTGGACCGCCGTGCAGGCCGGTGTGCACGCGGTCGTCGGTTCCAGCGGGCTGACCGACGACGACTACACCCGGCTGGACCGGCTCGCCCGTGACCGGGGCGTCGGGGTGATCGCCGCGGGCAACTTCTCCGTCCAGGCAGCGGTCCTGCAGCGGGCCGCCACACTGGCCGCCGGGCTCATCGACCGCTGGGAGATCGTCGACTACGCGAGCGCCGGCAAGCCCGACGTGCCCAGCGGCACCGCCCGCCAGCTCGCCGAGGCCCTCGGTGCGGTCCGCACGCCGGCCTCCGCCGTCCCGCTGCCGGAGCTGCACGGCCCGGTCGAGGCGCGGGGCGCGGAGGTGGCCGGCAGCCGCGTCCACTCCGTCCGGCTGCCGAGTTTCGTGGTCAGCACCGAGGTCGTCTTCGGCGGCACCGGGGAGCGACTGGTCATCCGACACGACGCCGGCGAGTCCCCGGACCCCTACGTCGCCGGCACCCTGCTGGCCGTCCGGCGGGTGGCCGAGGCGCCGGGCGTCCGCCGCGGCCTCGACTCCCTGCTGTTCGACCAGCCCTGACCGGACCGGGCTCGGCCCGGCCGGTGCAGGGTCAACCGACCGCGACCGGGCTGTCCGGTGTGCGGGGACCCGGTGGCGGCTCGGCCGCGGCCAGGATGCGGGCGACGTTGTCCGGCGCGAAGAACTCGGCAGGTGACTCGACCCCGGCGTTGACCCGCGCGAACCGGTCCATCGCCTCCCGGTTGCCGGCAGCGGCGGCGAGCAACCGCTGGAGCTCGGGCGGGGCCGGCTCCAGGGACGCGAACTGCAGGGTGAACTCGTACATCGGCAGGACGCGTGCGTCCCGGCGGGAGTGGTACTCGCCCAGGGCGGCGTCGAACGGACGCCCGCCGGTGAGGGTCTCGTGCAGCGCGGTGGCGCACAGCTCCGCGTCCAGGAAGGCGTCCTGGATGCCCTGCGCCGTGACGAAGTCCTTGTTGTAGCCGGCGTCGCCCACCAGGACCCAGCCGGGCCCGTGGGGCTTGCGGAGGTAGTTCGGCACGACCGCACCGACGAGGCGGGTCTCGCGGGTGGCTGCACGGAGCCGCTCGGCGAACGACGGAGCCAGGCCGAGGGTCTGCAGGTACGCCCCCTCGAGGTCCTGCTTCCTGGCCTGGAACTCCCGGTACGGCCATCCGGCGATGACCAGCGTCAGGTCGTCGTTCGTGGCCCACGCGGCGAAGGCCCGCTCCGGACGGTCGTAGGCCTCCCAGCGGCCGTGCATCGGCAGGCCGCTCCAGTAGGCGTAGTAGCCGCACAGCAGCGGCGGGTGCTCCCGGTACTGCTCCGGGCGGACGACCCGGGCCACGAGCGAGTGCAGACCGTCCGCGCCGACGACCACCCGCGCGCGCTCGTCGACCGGGCGGCGCTCGTCCCGGCCGTGGCCGCGGACCCCGACGACCGCGCCGTCCTCGACGAGCAGCTCGTCGACCGGGAAGCCCTGCCGGACCTCGGCGCCCGCCTCGGCCGCCGCCTCGACCAGCAGCTCGTCCAGCACCGTCCGCCGCGGGGCGTACGCGACCGGGCTCTCCGGGGTGCCCGGCGCGCCGGCGAGGGTGAAGTGCCCGAAGTCGAACGCGTAGGTGTCGATCGCCGGACACCCCGAGGCGACGACCCGGTCGAGGAGGCCCCAGCGCTGCAGCGCCGCCACCCCCGGGGGGTGGACCAGGTGGGTGGAGACCGTGTCACTGGGGAAGGTGGCCCGGTCGACGACCAGGACCCGGTGGCCCTGGCGGGCCAGCAGCAGGGCGGTGGCGGAGCCCGCACACCGGGCTCCGACGACGACGTCGTACTGGTTCTCGTGCACGTCGCACCAGCCGGACGGTCGAGGGGATGGCGGACACGGGGCCGCGGGGTCAGCCCCGCGGCGGCAGCGGCGGTCCGACGAACCGCTGCCCGTACCGCGCGCCGATCTCTCCGAGCGTCTGCGGGTCCGGCGGCTCGCCTGGAGGCAGCGTCGCCGCGAACGCCGAGGCGTCCCGGAAGAACCCCTCCACCCCGGCCGGACCGAAGAACAGGAGCACTCGCGCCTCGTCGGAGCTCATCGTGAACGCGTGGGCGACCCCGCGTGGGCCGTAGACGACGGACCGCGGCCCGGCGTCGGTCACCTCGTCACCGAGACGGAACCGCACCTCGCCCTCGAGCACCACGAAGAACTCGTCGTCGTGGCCGTGCACGTGCACCGGCGACCCGAAGCCCCGCGGACCCCAGAACTCCACGGCGGCGTACCTCCCCTGCGTCTGCGCGGCGGTCGCCTTGATCGTGAGACGGGCCCCGCCGAACCAGGAGTCCAGTGCCTCGCCGGCGCCAGGGTGCAGCACGTACCCGTCGGTGCCGTCCGGGAGCGTCAGGACGGTCATCGGTCATCACCTCCCTGTGACGGCAGGTGCGAGTGGTGGACAGGCTCGTGGAGTCCCCGCGACGCCGCCGCGGCCGAAGGTCCCGTCGACGAGGGCACATGGGACCGTGTCGGTCCCGACCGCCGCGAGCGGTCACCGTCGCCGGGCGTCGGCCTCCGGCCCACCGGACACGAAGGCCAGGACCGCGCTCGCGAACAGGTCCGGCGCGGTGAGCATCGCGACGTGCCCCTGGCCCGCCAGCGACACGATGCGTGCTCCCGGCAGCGCCGCCGCCACCGTCGCCGTCGACTCCGCCTCCGGCGGCGGGCTGTCCGAGCCGAGCAGCAGCAGCGTGGGCACGGAGAGGGCGGCGAACCGCTCCGGCCGGAGGCGGTAGGCGTCGTGGGCGCGCACCTCGCGGACGACGGTGTGCGCCGCGGCCACCCGGTTCGGCCAGGACGGCAGCAACCGCATGCGGGCGAGCTGGCCGGCCGAGACCCCCGCGGCCACGGTGAGCAGGCGGGTCACGACCTCCTCGCGCCGGTCGGCGGCCAGCGACGCGGCCAGCTCGTCGGTGAGCCCGGGCGGAGTGGGCACCCCGGCTCCCGCCTCGTAGAGGACCGCGCGGCGGATCCGGCGGGTCCGTGTCAGCGCCTCGAGCAGGCACAGGCCGCCGTAGGAGTGGCCGAGCACGTCGACCGGGCCCCCGGTGGCGGCGGCCACCGCCTCGACGACGGCGGCCACGTCGGCGCCCTCCTCCTCGATCCGGTACCCGGCGGCGTCCCCGCTCCCGCCTCGGCCCCGCCGGTCCATCGCGTACACGGTGACGTGCGGCTCGAGCAGCGGGAGCACCGTCTCCCAGCGGGTGTGGTCGGCGGTGGCGCCGTGTACCAGGACCAGCGCCGGTCCCTGCCCCGTGCGCCAGTACGCGATACGGGTGCCGTCCCGGGACGTGGTCGTCAGCCGGCTCTCCGTCCGGACGTCCATGGTGATCCCCTCCCACCGGTCGGATCGGTGGACCGAGGGTGGGACCGGGGCCGGCGGGACGGCATCGGGTGATCGCCCCATCCCCCGAGCAGGTCGTGCTCCATGGCGAACAGGGCCGCGGCCGGGCGCGTGGTGACGCCGATCTTGGCGTAGACGTGCTCGACGTGGTGGCCCACGGTCTTCGCCGAGATCCCCAGCCGGCGGGCCACCTCCCGGTTGGAGCACCCGTGGGCGATGAGCCGGAGCACCTCCACCTCCCGTTCGGACAGACCCGCCGGGCGGGCGCCTCGCGGGCGGCCGGCGGCCTGTCCCTCGACCGTCAGGACCGCCTCGACCGCCGTCCGGTCGAGGCGACCCTCGGCCGCCTCGCGCCACAGCACGTCACGGACCGCGGCAGAGGTGGACGCCGGGCGGTGCGGCCGGTCCTCGCGCAACGCCGTCCAGACGTCGGCGGCGGCGAGCAGGCGCGCCGGGCCGGGGAGCTGCGCGGCAGCGCTGCCCCGGTGGTAGCCGGACCCGTCGAGCCGCTCGTGGTGGGCGCCGGCGAGGGCGGCGACCGGCCGCAGCTGCGCGCACCTGCCCAGGACGCGTTCGGAGAGGTAGGGGTGCAGGCGCACCCGCTCGACCTCGGCCGGGCCCAGTGGTCCGGGGCGCTGCCAGATCCCGCTCGGGACACCGACGGCGCCGACGTCGGCGACCGACGCGGCACGGGTCAGGGTGGCGAGCTCCGGACCGGACAGCCCGCAGGCCCGCCCGGCGGCCCGCGCCGTCGCGGCGAGCCGCGACGAGCGCCCCCGTGTCCACGTCGACCGCAGGTCGGTGAAGTCCCCGACCGCGGCCATCGCCCGGTCCAGCCCGGCGGACCCGACGCGGCGCACCGGTTCGGGCTCGCCGGCCAGCACCTCCTCCCACACCGCCGGCTCGTCCGGCGCGGGGATCCCGACGGCGAGGACGGCGTCCACGGCGGCCGGGTCGTAGGCCCGGCCGCGGCGGCGGGTCAGGACGTCCGTCGCCGCGTCCGGCCCGGCCGCCCGGTGCCACAGGACGGCGTCACGCGCGACCACGACCACCCGGACCGGGACCGGGATCTCGGCGCCCGACAGCCCGTTCGGCAGGCCACGGCCGTCCCACCGCTCGTAGGCGTGCGCCAGCGCCTCCACCACCCCGGGTCCCAGGCCGAGGCGGGCCGCCAGGCGGGCGCCGACCTCGCAGTGCGACACCTCGGCGCGGGCGGAGGCCAGCGCCTCGGCCAGCAGGCCGGCCCGGCGGGGCGGCGAGAGACCCCGCCCGGCGCTGCGCACCAGCGTCCGGACCTCCTCCCTGGCCGAGCCCGTGGCCACCGGAGCCATCGCGGCCATGAACCCGAGGTTGTCCCCGCCCGCGAGCCGCGCCATCTCCGGCGCGTCGGCGGTGCAGCCGAGGAACCGCAGCAGGGCGACGAAGTGGACGTCGGCGACCGTGCCGGCGTCCAGTCCGAGGGAGCGGGCGACGGTCACCGCCAGCCGGCAGGTCCGCAGGGCGTGCTCCATCGGCTGGCCCGTCACCAGGTCGGTGGCCAGCGAGATCGACGCGACGAGCTCGGTCAGCCGGAGCCCGTCGCCGTCGGGCACTCCACCGCTCGGCACCGCACCACCCGTCAGCGCCGCGAGTGCAGGAGGGGCCCGCGGAGGTCGAGGTAGGTGGGCGGCTCCTTGGCCAGCCGCGTCAGTTCCTCGACGACCTCCCGCCACTCCGCCGGGGGCTCCCTGCGCTCGCCCTCGCGGGCCTCGTCCTCCGACGTGAACCAGGTGACCTGGACCCAGCGCCCGTCATCGGAGCCGATGCGCATGGTGGCCAGGACGTCGGGCCGGTACTCGGCCAGCCGCTCCCGCGGCATCTGCCGCACGAGCTCCCTGGCGCGCTCGAGGTCGGTGGTCTGGCCCTGCATGACCTGGACGAAGCCGGCGCGGTCCGGGTCCCCGAACAGGTCGACGGTCACGTCCTCGCTGTCGAGGAACGCGGGCTCGCCCTCGAACAGGTGCCGGACCCCCTCCCACCACCGGCCCTGCTCGGGACGGTCGGAGTTGCGGCGGGCGGCGTCGGCCGACTCGAAGCGGACGACGGTGACGAACCAGCCGTCGTCGGTGACGCCGGTCGTGCTGCCGAGCCACCCCTCCGCGGTGGGCGACAGCTGTGCCACCCAGTCCTCCACGGCCGAGAACACGGCCTCGGTGTCCGTCGTCCTGCCCTGGATGACCTGAGCGAACATGGCGTGCCTCCCGCCGACGGCGTCTGTCCGGCCCCCGTGGGACCTCGAACGCTACGACCGGGCGGCACCCGGGTCGATGGGTTCGCGCCCGGTGGACCACGGGCCCTTCTCCCGGTCCGCCGGCGGGTCTAGCGTCCGGACGTCGCACGGGGGACGCACCGAGCGGAGTCCCGATGACCGCCGACACGCACACGCCGCCGCGCACTCTCGACCCGGCCCGGGTGGAGGCCTTCGCCGGCCGGCTGATGGCCGCCTACACCGACAGCCTGGTCACCCTGCTTGTCGACCTCGGGTACCGCACCGGCCTGCTGGAGGCCCTCGCCGCGGGCGACGGCACCAGTGCCGAGATCGCCGCGCGGGCCGGGCTGGCCGAGCGCTACGTCCGCGAGTGCCTGGGCGGACTGGTGACCGCGGGCGTCGTCGAGTACTCCCCCGCCACCGGCAGCTACTCGCTGCCCGCCGAGCACGCCGCGTGCCTGACCGGCGGCGGCCCGCTGGACCTCGCGCCGATGAGCCGGATGACCGGGCTGCTCGGCCGCCACGTGGGCGAGGTCGCCGAGGCCTTCCGGACCGGCGGCGGTGTCCCCTACAGCGCGTTCCGGCCGGAGTTCACCGACGTCATGGACGAGGCCAACCGCGGTCTGTTCGACGGCCACCTCCTGGACGACGTCGTGCCCCTCGCCGGCGGGCTCCCGCAACGGCTGGCCCAGGGCACCGGCGTGGCCGACGTCGGCTGCGGCACCGGGCACGCGGTGAACCTGCTGGCCCGGGCGTACCCGCGGTCGCGTTTCGTGGGCTACGACTTCTCCGCCGACGCGATCGCCCGCGCCCGCGCCGAGGCGGCCGACTGGGGCCTGGCCAACGCCGCGTTCGAGGTGTGTGACGCGACCGAGGTGCCGGTCGACCCGCCGTTCGGCGCCGTCCTCGCCTTCGACGCGATCCACGACCAGGCCGACCCGGCCGGCGTGCTGGCCCGCGTCCACCGGGCGCTCGAGCCCGGCGGCGTCTTCCTGATGCTCGACATCCGGGCCGCCAGCGCGCTGGAGGACAACCTCGGCAACCCCTTCGCGCCCTGGCTCTACGGGGTCAGCACCCTGCACTGCCTGACGGTCTCGCTGGCCCAGGGCGGCGCCGGCCTCGGCGCCGTGTGGGGCGAGCAGCGCGCCCGGCAGATGCTCGCCGCGGCGGGCTTCACCGATGTCGAGGTGCACGAGGTCCCCGACGACCCGCTCGACTCCGTGTACGTCGCCCGCAAGCCGCGGGCAGGTCACGGCTCGCCCCTCTGACCCCACGCGCCCCGGGGCCGCTGCGGTTCCTGTACCGACGGGTCCGCTCGTCGGACGATGACGGGCCGCCGCACCGGAGCACCCACGGGGAGAGCACACATGGCGTCGTCGTCCGACCCTGCCGTCGAGGCCGTCCTGCGGCACCACACCGGACGGTCGCCGGGGACGCCGATGCGCGCGGTCGTGTCCAAGGCCGCGGCACTCGGCTACGACGTCGCGCCCGAGCCGTGGGGGACCGAGCCCACGCTGCGCCTGGTGCGGCGGGCGCCGTCGGGGCGCAGCATCACGCTCCTGGTGGACGGCCGGCAGCTCACCTCGCCCTCCCCCGCGGAGCGCGCCTTCGCCGCCGCGCTGCCCGGCGCCGACGCCACCCGGGTGGACGTCCGGTTCCCCTTCGCCGGCAGCGACCCGTTCGACGTCCTGGTGGCCTTCTCCGCCGAGGCGGACCGCGCGCCGGCACCGTTCCTCCCGCCCGCGCCGGTCCTCCCGCCGGTGCCCAGCCCCACCGGGGACCGGCGGCAGCGGACGGTCCTCGGCGTCGTCGCCGCGGTCGCCGTGCTGCTCGTCGTCGCCGGGACCACGACCTCGGGCGTCCCCGGTGGGCTGCTGGCGCTGGGTCTGGTGGCGCTGCTCGTCGGTCTCGGCGCGGTCGTCACCGGCCGGGCGCGGTGGGCGTTCATCGCCTCCCGCCGGGTCGGCGGGGCCGTGGTCGCGGCGGGTCTGGCGGCCGTCGTCGTCGGCGGGGTGACGGCGCCGCGCGCCGAGCCGACCGCCGTCTCGGCCCCCGCGCGCACCTCCCCGGCCGCGCCCACCACCTCCGCGGCCGAGGAGGGCGCCGCCGCGGAGGCCGCCACCGAGGTCGCCGAGGACGCGCTGGCGCAGACCGAGACCGCCGAGACCGCCGTCCCCGCGGTCGACTCCGCCACCGGGCTGCTCTCCGACGACGCCACCGACGACGCCGTCGGGTCCGCCGCCCCGACCACCGCGCTGGCCGCCCTCGCCGCCGTCCCGGTGCAGGGCCGGGCGCCGCGCACCGGCTACGACCGTGACCTGTTCGGCAACGGCTGGGTGGACACCGACCGGAACGGCTGCGACACCCGCAACGACGTGCTCGCCCGCGACCTGACCGGGGAGACGTTCAAACCGGGCACGCGGGACTGCGTCGTCATGACCGGGACCCTCGACGACCCCTACTCCGGCCGGACCATCGCCTTCCAGCGCGGGCAGACCACCAGCGACGACGTCCAGATCGACCACGTCGTCGCGCTGTCGGACGCGTGGCAGAAGGGCGCCCAGCAGTGGGACGGCGCCCGCCGCGCGCAGTTCGCCAACGACCCGCTCAACCTGCTCGCCGTCGACGGGCCGCTGAACACGCAGAAGGGCGACGGCGACGCCGCGACCTGGCTGCCGCCGCACCGCTCCTACCGCTGCGCCTATGTCGCCCGGCAGGTGGCGGTGAAGGTCAGCTACGGACTCTGGATGACGCAGGCCGAGCGCAACGCGGTCGCCACCGTGCTGAGCACCTGCCCGGCCGAGCCGCTGCCCGGCGGCGTGGTCGCCGCCGTGCCGCGGACGGCGGCGCCGACCACCCCGGCGCCCACGACCCCCCGGCCGACCACGCCGGCCCCGGCGCCCACTCCTGCGCCGGCCCCTGCGCCCGCACCCGTGCCCGTTCCTGCTCCCGCGCCGGTGCCCGACACCTCGGTCAGCTACGCCAACTGCGACGCCGTCCGCGCCGCCGGGGCGGCTCCCATCCACCCCGGGGACCCCGGCTGGGACGAGAAGTTCGACCGCGACCACGACGGCGTCGGCTGCGAGTCGTGACCGCCGGCCCGACCCCCACCCCCGTGGCGCGGGTCGGGCCGGCGAGATCGAGGGGTGCTCAGTCGGCGAGCAGAGCGGCGTGCGCGCCCAGGCGGTGCGCCAGGGCCGCGGCGGCGCCGGTGGAGCGCAGGACGTCGGCGAGCAGCTCGGCGAGCTCGACCGGGCGCTCCTCCAGCTCCCCGGCCAGCAGGGCGTCGAGGTCGGCCGTGTCGAGGTCGGCGAGCTCCACGAGCACCAGCGGCTCGGCGGGACGCGCGGTGGTCTCCATGACGGGCTCCTCGGGTCGGCGGGCCGGGGTCCGTCCCGGCACCGACGACCCTGACCGGCCTCCCGCAGCCCTCCCTCCACGGAACCGCAGGGTTCCCGCAAGACCGGTCCCGGCAGGTCCGCGCCCCGACGCGCGCGGCCCCGGGGCGACCGGAGGGGGCCGGGACGGCTATGGTCTGCGCGTCGGGAAGGCCCTGCGCACTGGCAGGACCCCGATGCACCATCGCAGCTAGGAGCGAGCGCAATGCCCGAAGGAACTGTCAAGTGGTTCAACGCGGAGAAGGGGTTCGGCTTCGCCACCCCTGACGGTGGCGGACCGGACGTCTTCGTCCACTACTCGGCCATCCAGACCAGCGGTTACCGCACGCTCGACGAGGGGCAGCGCATCTCGTTCGACGTCGAGCAGGGTCAGAAGGGCCCGCAGGCGGCGAACGTCACCCCGCTCTGATCGCCTGAGCCTCCGTCAGCGCCCCCGTCCGGTCCGCCGGGCGGGGGCGCTGTCGCGTCCGGGGCCGGTTCAGCGGGCCCGGGGCACGTAGCCGCCGACGAGCGCCTGCATGAACAGCGCCCCCGCGTCCGGGCCCACCGCCTGGGCGGCGTCGGCGAAGGCCCGCCAGCGCTGCCGCTCGACGTCGGTCGGCGCCTTCTCCGCCCGGGTGGCCGCCTGCTCCAGCAGCCGCTCCCACTCCCCCTGCGGGGTCGGCCACAGCCCCGCGAGCCGGCGGGCCTCGGCGGAGATCCCGGTGATGCGGACGATGTCGCCGGCGTGGTTGGTCAGCGGCTCGATGTAGCCGGCGGCGGCGAGCGCCTTGGCCGCGGCGATGACGTCGGCCTTCGGCAGCCCGCTGCCGGGGACGACCGAGCCGAGCAGGTACGGCGCGCCGCCGTGCCTCGGCTCGTCGACCAGCCGGGCGATGGCCCGCAGCACGGGCAGGTCGCGGCGGAACCAGGTGTCGGGCAGGGGCCGGTCGAGCGGCGGCTGGCCAGGAGGTGTCACCCGGGAAGTCTCCGCCGCACGCGACGGCGCCCCGCCACCCGGGGTCACGGGGTGGCGGGGCGCCGCGGTCGGGTTCAGCGCGCGCCGGTCAGGTGGGGGCGGGTGGCCAGGACGATCCCCAGGACCACGTAGCCGACGAGCAGGTGGGCGGCGCCGACGTACTGGGTGACCGAGGGCAGCAGGAAGGCCGTGGGCACGGTGACCGGCGCCCAGCTCTCGGCGACCACCGGCCAGGCGCGGGCCACGCCCGTCCACCGCCCGGCGATCGCGATGCGGACGCCGATGGCGGCCATGCCGAGCATCGACAGCGGCCAGAACAGGTCGATCACGAAGAAGAGGCCGGTGTCGTAGAGCGAGGGCGTGAGGGCCCACATCAGCGACGACACCATCGCCACCGCGAGCAGCGCGTGCTCGACGTGCAGCAGCGTCCGGGCCAGCCGGCCGGTGCCGATCGCCCCGGTGCGCATCTGCGCCGACACGAGGAACACGAGACCGACCTGGAAGGCGAACGCGGTCAGGTTGACCACCGTGGCCTGCCAGGTGCCGGCCGGCGGCGTGGTCCCGAGCAGGGCGCAGGCGGCCGCCCAGGAGGCGGAGCCGGCGGTCACCGCGATCCCGGCCGTGCGGACCGAGCGGATCGAGGCGGCCGGCCGGGCGCCGGCCGCTGCGGCGAGGTCGGTGCGGGCGGGAGCGGGGGCGGTGGTGAGGGACATCGGGTCCTCCGTCGTCGTGCGGCGCCCTGTGCGCCGTCCGGGGAGAACCGTCGCGGGAACGCGTCCCGGGCACCCAGGGCCCGCCGCCACGGATCCGGTCACGTCCCGTGTCCCGGGGGACACGGGACAGCTGCCTCGTGCCCGTCGGGACACCGGCAGGCGAGGATGCGCGCGTGCAGGCGCAGGCCCCGGTGGACGGGCGGACCGATCCGGCACCGGAGCCCCTCCCCCGGCCCGGTGCCGGCGGGCGGCGGTGGGCGCGGACGACGGCGGCCGCGGGGGTCCTCGCCGTCGTCGTCGGCTCGGCGGTCACCGCCGCGGTCCTCGACGCCACCACGCCGCCGGCGGTGCGGGCGGCGCTGGGCCGCGAGCCGGGCTGGCCGGCCACCCTGCCCGGCCTCGCGCTCGCCGTCCCCGCGGTGCTCCTGCTGCTGCGCGCGCCGCGCAACGCCGTCTCGTGGGTGGTGGCGGGCACGGCCGCGTTCTGGGCCGTCGACGGGCTCGCCGAGTCGTGGGTGTCGTGGTCGCTGCAGGACGGCACCCCGCGCGCCGGCGGCAGCCTGGCGTTCTGGACCGTCGAGCGGCTCGGCTCGGCCCTGCTGCTGGGGCTGCCGCTGCTGCTCCTGCTCTACCCCGACGGCCGGCTGCCCGGCGGCCGGTGGCGCCCGCTGAGCGTGGCCAGCCTCGCCTCGACCGCGCTGCTGCCGGCACTGCTGCTCGTCGTCCCCGCGGACGTCGCCTTCACCGCCGACGAGGGGACGGCGATCGCCCCCCTCCACGGCGCCCTCGACCTGGACCTCACCTCGCTGCCGCTGCCCGCCGCCGTCGCGCTGCCGCTGCTGCGGATCGGCTTCCCGCTCGCGGTGCTGGGCATCGCGGTCCCGGCCGCCTCGGTGGTCGCCCGGTACCGGCGGGCGGACGGGGAGGACCGCACCCGGATGCGCTGGCTGCTGTGGGCCGCCGTCGTCGACGTCCTCGTCATGCTCGCCACGCTGCTGCTGCCCGCCGACCCGAGCACCCTGGCGCTGGCCGTCGCCGTGGCGCTGACCGGGTCGGCGGTCGCGGTCGGCGTGCTGCGGCCGCGGGCGGTCGACGTCGACCGGCTGCTGGGCGGCACCCTCGTCCACGGCGGCCTCGCCGTCGGCGTGGTGCTGCTCGACCTGCTGGTGCTCGCCGCCGCCGGCGCCCTGCTCGGCGACGCCCTCGGCGGGCGCGACGCCACGCTGCTCACCCTGCTGCTCGTCGCCGGCGTCTACGTGCCGCTGCGCGCGCCGCTGTGGCGGCTGGTCCGCCGCTGGGTGCTCGGCGAGCGCGAGGACCCCTACCGCGTCGTGTCCGGCCTGGCCGAGCGGCTGGAGCGCTCCGACGGCGCCGAGGAGCAGCTCATGGCGGTCGCCGCCGGCATCGCCGAGGCCTTCCGCACGCCCTACGTCGGCGTCGAGGTGGACTCCGCCGACGGCGGCCGGCTGGTGGCCGAGCACGGCACCCGCCCCACCGTGGTGCAGTCGCTGCCGATCGCCTACCGCGGCGAGCAGGTCGGCCGGCTGCTGCTCCCCCGCGACGGCGTCCGCGCGCAGCTGGTCACGCGCGACGAGCGGCTGCTCGCGGACGTCGTCCGGCAGGCCGCCGCGGCCGCCCGCGCCGGCTCGCTGGCCGCCCAGCTGCAGGCCAGCCGTGAGCAGCTGGTCGCCGCGCGGGAGGAGGAGCGCCGCCGGCTGCGCCGGGACCTGCACGACGGCCTGGGCCCCTCGCTCGGTGCCGTGGTGCTGCGCATCGACACCGCCCGCAACCTCGCCGCCGCCCGGCCCGAGGACGCCGACCGGCTGCTGCGCCAGGCCCGCGACGACGTCTCCGCCGCGCTGGCCGACGTCCGGCGGCTCGTGCACGACCTGCGCCCGCCCGCGCTCGACGACCTGGGCCTGGCCGGGGCGGTGCGCCAGCAGGCCGAGCGGCTGCTCGCCCCGCCGGTCACGGTGACCGTGGACGCCGAGGGCCTGGACGAGCTGCCCGCCGCCGTCGAGGTGGCCGCCTACCGGATCGCGTCCGAGGCGCTGGCCAACGTGGCGCGGCACGCCGCCGCCTCCCGCGTGCGGGTCACGCTGGCCCGCGCGGACGGCGACCTGGTCGTCGCGGTGGCCGACGACGGCGTCGGGATCGCGCCGGACCGCGCGGCCGGCGTCGGGCTGGTGTCGCTGCGGGAGCGGGCCGCCGAGCTCGGTGGCCGGTGCACGGTGAGCTGCCCGCCCGAGGGCGGGACGGAGGTGCGGGCGGTGCTGCCCGCCGAGGGAGGAGCGACCGGTGACCGAGCCTGACGAGCCGCTGCGGGTGGTCGTCGCCGACGACCACCCGGTCTACCGGGACGGGCTGGCGCTGCTGCTGGGCTCGGTGCCGGGCCTGGAGGTGGTCGGCACGGCGGCCGACGGCGCGGCCGCGGTCGAGGTGGTGCGCGAGCAGCTGCCCGACGTCGTCGTCATGGACGTGCAGATGCCGGTGCTCGACGGCATCGAGGCCACCCGGCGGATCACCGGGGAGGCGCCGTCGGTGGGCGTGGTGGTGCTGACCATGAGCGAGGACGACGGGACGGTGTTCGCCGCCGTCCGCGCCGGCGCCCGCGGCTACCTGCTCAAGGGCGCCGACCAGGAGGAGGTGGTCCGCGCGATCACCACCGTCGCGTCGGGCGGCGCGGTGTTCGGCGCGGCGCTGGCCCGGCGGATCGCCGAGTTCTTCACCGCCGGCCCCGCCGGGCCCGAGACGGCGTTCCCGCAGCTGACCGCCCGCGAGCGCGAGGTGCTGGAGCTGGTGGCCGCGGGGCGGTCGAACGCGCAGATCGCCGCGGTGCTGTACCTGTCGCCGAAGACGGTGCGCAACGTCGTCTCCAACGTGCTGACCAAGCTGCAGGTCACCGACCGCGCGCAGGCCATCGTGCGGGCGCGGGAGGCGGGCCTGGGGCGGTGAGGCGGGGAATCGGGCGAGGAATCCGGGAGTGGCGCGGGTCGTTCTCCCGGGCATGACGACGTCCGCTTCGCAGCCGAAGGTGACCAAGAGCGACGAGGAGTGGCGCGCCCAGCTGTCCCCGCAGGAGTACGCGGTGCTGCGCCGGGCCGGCACCGAGCGGCCGTGGACCGGGGAGTACGTCGACACGAAGACCGTCGGCGTCTACACCTGCCGGGCCTGCGGCGCCGAGCTGTTCCGCTCGCAGACCAAGTTCGACTCGCACTGCGGCTGGCCGTCGTTCTACGAGCCGTCGTCCGCCGACGACGTTGTGCTCCGCGAGGACCGCAGCCACGGGATGGTCCGCACCGAGGTCCTCTGCGGCACCTGCCACAGCCACCTCGGGCACGTCTTCGACGACGCCCCGCAGACGCCGACCGGCGACCGCTACTGCATCAACTCCGTGTCCATCCGGCTGGTCCCCGCCGAGGGCTGAGCCGACGCCGTCCCGCCGTCCTGGCTCACGCTGACGCGTCCGGGCTCACCTCCCACGGTGAGCCCGGACGCAGCACGATCAGGTCAGCTGATCGTTCGCGGGCCCGGCCTCACGCCAGGTCGCGGACCAGCTCGGCCACCGGCTTGCGCATGCCCGTGTAGAACGGCACCTCCTCGCGCACGTGCCGGCGGGCGCGGCTGGCGCGCAGGTCGCGCATGAGGTCGACGATGCGGTGCAGCTCGTCGGCCTCGAAGGCGAGCATCCACTCGTAGTCGCCCAGGCCGAACGAGGCGACGGTGTTGGCCCGCACGTCCGGGTAGGGCCGGGCCTGCATGCCGTGCTCCTTGAGCATGTCCCGCCGCTCCTCGTCGGGCAGCAGGTACCACTCGTAGGACCGCACGAACGGGTAGACGCAGACGTAGCGCCGCGGCTCCTCGTCGGCGAGGAACGCCGGGATGTGGCTGCGGTTGAACTCCGCCGGGCGGTGCAGCGCCATCTGCGACCACACCGGCTCCAGCGCGCGGCCGAGCTCGGTGCGGCGCAGCCGGGTGTAGGCCTCCTGCAGCGCCTCCGGGGTCTCGGCGTGCCACCAGACCATGAGGTCGGCATCGGCGCGCAGGCCCGCGAGGTCGTAGGTGCCGCGGACGACGACGCCCTTGCCGGCCAGCTCCTCGAACAGCCCGGTGACCTCGTCGGCGGCGGCGGTGCGCCGGTCGTCGGCCAGCGGCCGGGCGAGGCGGAACACCGACCACATCGTGTAGCGGATGAGGGCGTTGAGCTCGTTGGCCCGCTTGCCGACGCTCTTGGTCTCCGTCTGCTCGCTCATGCCCCCATTGTCGCGCGGCCGGTCAGCGACCGGCGGCGATCCCCCGGCAGGCCAGCGAGGCGATCGTCACGACGACGACGTCCTCGGCCAGCGCCGCCGGCAGGTCCGGCACCCGCCGTCCGGCGAGCCCCCGCCACCGCGCGCCGCCGAGGGTCCCCGCCGCGGCGCCGGCCGCGCCCGCGAGCGCCGGCAGCAGCCGGCCGCCCTGCCGGCGGGCCAGCAGCGCGCCGCCGGCGGCACCCGCCGCGAGCCGGACGGCGACGCTCGGCGGGATCGTCCGGGACGGCGTGGCCGGCAGCTTGTCGGCGACCAGCTCCCCCGCGACGGCGGCGAGCGCGGCCAGCCGCACCGGCCGGCGCCGGGAGGCGGTGAGCGCCGGGGCGGCGAGGCCCAGGGAGCTGCGGCCGCCGGCGGCGATCCCGAGCAGCGCGGCCCGCAGGACGAGGGAGGAGGTCACCGGCACACCCTGCCAGCCCCGGTCAGGTCAGCGCCTCCACGGCGCGGCGCGCGCCGCGGATGCAGGCCGGGACGCCGACGCCGTCGTACGCCGCGCCCGCGACCGCCAGCCCGGGCACCGCGGCGACGGCGTCGCGCACCGCCACCACCCGCTGCGGGTGGCCGACCAGGTACTGCGGCAGCCCGCCGCCCCAGCGCACCAGGCGCGCCTCCACCGGCTCACGGCGCTCGAGGCCGAGCAGGTCGGCGACGTCGGCGACCACCGCGGCGGTCAGGTCGTCGTCGTCGTGCTGCAGCTGCACCTCGTCGCCGTAGCGGCCCACCGACGCGCGGACGCGCAGCAGGCCGTCGCCGGACAGGTGCGGCCACTTCGACGACGACACCGTCACGCCCTTGACCAGCCGCCCGGTCACCGGCGGGACGAGCAGCCCCGACCCGGCGTCGACCGGCTGGGTGGGGAACGCCATCGCGACCACGGCCATCGAGGCGTACGGGATGCCGCGCAGCGGCTCGACGGCGTCCGGCGCCACCCCGGCCAGCAGCCGCGCGGACTTCCCGGCCGGCGCGGTCACGACGACGGCGTCGGCCTCCAGGACCTCCGGCGCCGCCACCGTGCCGACGGCGACCTCCAGCCGGCCGCCCGCGCGGCGGATCGCGTGCGCGGGCGTGCGCAGCCGCACCTGCGCGCCCGACGCCGCCACCAGCGCGGCCGGCAGCGCGCCGATCCCGTCGGCGACGGTGACGAACACCGGCCCGTCGGCGTCGCCGCGGCTGCGGGCACCGGCGTCGCGGGCGGCGACGGCCGCGGCGAGCACCGAGTCGGCGCGGGCGAGCTGCGCGGCCAGCGCCGGCATGGTCGCGGCCAGCGAGAGGTCGTCGGGGCGGCCCGCGTAGACGCCGCCGAGCAGCGGCTCGACCAGCCGGTCGACCACCTCGTCGCCCAGCCGCTCGCGCAGCAGCCCGCCGACCGAGACGTCGCCCTCCAGGCGCAGCGGCGGCAGCTCGGCCTCCGCCCGCACCCGCGCGACGCCGTCGGGGGTGAGCACGCCGTCCAGCCCGTCGGCCGACGTCGGCACGCCCTGCACGGTGCCCGGCGGGAGCGGGTGGCGGCCGTCGGGGAGCACGATCGACGCCTGCGTGGTGCGCGGCGCGACCAGCCGGTCGGCCAGGCCGAGGTCCCCGACCAGCTCGACCGCCTCCGGCACGCGGGCCAGCACCGCCTCGGGCCCGGTGTCGTACCAGACGCCGGCGAGCTCGACCCGGTCGAGCTTGCCGCCGATCCGCCCGCCGGCCTCCACGACGACGACCTCGTCGGCGGGCCGCCGCCGGCGCCACTCGAACGCCGCGGTGAGCCCGGCGATGCCGGCCCCGACGACGACGACGCGGGCTGCCGGGGCGGCGGGGCGGGACGACATCACCGCGCCGAGAGCTCGTGCACCAGCTCGACGACGTGGGTGAGCACGCCGGGGTCGGTCTCGGGCAGCACGCCGTGGCCGAGGTTGAACACGTGCCCGCGGGCGGCGCGGCCCTGCTCGACGACGCGGCGGACCTCGCGGTCGACGGTCTCGCGGTCGGCCAGCAGCACGGCCGGGTCGAGGTTGCCCTGCAGCGAGCGCTGCGGCCCCACCCGGCGGGCGGCCTCGTCCAGCGGCACCCGCCAGTCGACGCCGACGACGTCGGCCCCCGCGTCGCCGATCAGCGCGAGCAGCTCGCCGGTGCCGACGCCGAAGTGGACCCGCGGCACGTCGCGGTCCCCGAGCCCGTCGAAGACCGCGCGCGAGTGCGGCAGCACCCGGGTGCCGTAGTCGGCGGCGGACAGCACCCCGGCCCAGGAGTCGAACAGCTGCACCGCGGAGGCGCCGTTGTCGACCTGCACGCGCAGAAAGGTGGCCGCCGAGACGGCGAGCCGGTCGAGGAGCCGCTTCCACGCCTCCGGCTCGGCGTACATGAAGGCCTTGGTGCGGGCGTGCTCCTTGGACGGGCCGCCCTCGATCAGGTAGGTCGCCAGCGTGAACGGCGCCCCGGCGAAGCCGATCAGCGGCGTCGGGCCGAGCTCGGCGACCAGCCGGCGCACCGCCGTCGCGAGGAACTCCAGCCGGTCGGGCTCCAGGTCGGGCAGCGCGTCGACGTCGGCGACGGTGCGCACCGGGCTCGCCACCACCGGGCCGACGCCCGGCTTGATCTCGATGTCCACCCCGGCCACCACCAGCGGGAGCACGATGTCGGAGAAGAGGATCGCGGCGTCCACACCGTGCCGGCGGACCGGCTGCAGGGTGATCTCGGTGACCAGGTCGGGGTCCTGGCAGGCCTCGAGCATCGCGGTCCCGGCGCGCAGCGCCCGGTACTCCGGCAGCGACCGGCCGGCCTGCCGCATGAACCACACCGGCGTCCGTCCGACGGGGAGGCCGCGGGCGGCCCGCACGAGGTCCGAGTCGGCGGGGGACGGCGGGACGGCGGGTGCGGTGCTCACGACGCCCGATCCTCCCAGACCCCGCAGCGGCGGCGCGTCCGAGACAGACCGGGCCCGCGGCCCCTACCCTGCGAGCGTGGAGCCACACAGCCTGGCCGGGTCCCGGGACGGGTCCGGTGCGCGTGCGGGCTCCGACGACCGTCCGGCCGCCTTCGTCGCTGGCCTGGAGTCGCTGGCCGCGGTGCGGGTGCGCCCCGAGGTCGTCCTCGAGACGATCCCGCCGCCCCAGCGCCTGGCGCCGTACGCGCACGCGCTGGCCGCCCGGGTCGTCGAGGGGGAGGGCGACGACGAGGTCGAGGTCGCCGTCGCCCGGTTCATCGTGCTGTACGACCCCGACGGCCACGAGGCCTGGGACGGCACCACCCGCTGCGTCGGGTACCTGTCGGCGAGCACGGACGAGCACATGGTCGACGACGCGATGTTCTCCGAGGTCGCCTGGAGCTGGCTGACCGACGCCCTGCAGGAGTGCGGCGCGGCCTCGCACGCGCTCGGCGGCACGGTCACCCGCACCGCCTCGACCCGCTTCGGAGACCTCGCCGGTCCCGAGCACACCGTCGACGTCGAGCTCCGCGCCTCCTGGACCGCCGAGGACACCGCGCTCGGCCGCCACCTCGACGCCTGGCTGCAGGTGCTGGCCAACGCGGCCGGGCTGCCGCCGCCGGGCGTCGCCCTGCTCGGCCCGTCCGGCCCGGTCCCCGGCACCCCCTGACGCCCGCCCCCTGACCGGCCGGTCCACCGCAGTCTCTACCATCGGTGGTGACGGGACGCACTCCCCCGGGTCGGCGCCGCTCGGCCTGCACACCCCGGGAGCCGGCGGGACCGGTGGCGCGCACGGACGGGACGGCGAGTAGGTGGACGGCAACTGAGCACCGAGCCCCTTCCCCTCGACGGCCTGGAGACCGCCCCGGAGTCCGCTCCGGAGGCGCCCGCCCCGGTGCCCCTGCTCGCCCCGCGCGACGGGCTGCCGCCGGTCATCGACACCCCCGACGCGCTCGCCCGCTACGCCGACGCGCTGCGCGCGGGCACCGGCCCGGTCGCCGTCGACGCCGAGCGCGCCTCCGGCTACCGCTACGGCCAGCGCGCCTACCTGGTGCAGCTGCGCCGCGCCGGCGCGGGCACCGGGCTGGTCGACCCCGTCCCGCTCGGGGACCTGTCGGTCGTGCAGGACGCGATCGCCGACGCCGAGTGGGTGCTGCACGCCGCCAACCAGGACCTCCCCTGCCTGGCGGAGATCGGCATGGTGCCGAGCCGCCTGTTCGACACCGAGCTGGCCGCCCGCCTCGCCGGGCTGCCCCGGGTGGGGCTGGCTGCCGTCGTCGAGTCGCTGCTCGGGTACTCGCTGGTCAAGGGCCACTCGGCCGCCGACTGGAGCACCCGCCCGCTGCCCGAGGAGTGGCTGGTCTACGCCGCCCTCGACGTCGAGGTGCTCGTCGACCTCCGCGACGCGCTCGCCGCCCTGCTCGAGGAGCAGGGCAAGACCGAGTGGGCGCGGCAGGAGTTCGCCGCCGTCCTCGCCGCCGGCCCGCCGGCGCCGCGGCAGGACCCGTGGCGGCGCACCTCCGGCGTGCACGGTCTGCGCAACCGCCGTCAGCTCGGCATGCTCCGCTCGCTGTGGCAGGCGCGCGACGACATGGCCCGCCGGCGCGACGTCGCCCCCGGCCGGGTGCTGCCGGACGCCGCGATGGTCGCCGCCGTCCAGGCGGATCCGCAGACCGAGGCCGCGCTGCTGGAGCTGCCGGTCTTCCGCGGCCGGGCCAACCGGCGGCTGGTGGGGACCTGGTTCGGCGCCCTGGCCCGCGGCCGGGCGCTGCCGGAGGCGGAGCTCCCGCCGCACAGCCGCCCCGGTGACGGGCCGCCGCCGGTCAACCGCTGGGCCGACCGCGACCCCGCCGCGGCCACCCGGCTGCAGACCGCGCGCAAGGCCCTCGCGGCCCTGTCCGAGGAGCTCAGCGTGCCGGTGGAGAACCTCCTCTCCCCCGACCTGGTGCGCCGGCTGATGTGGACCCCGCCCGAGCCGCGCGACGCCGGGACGGTGGCCGCGGCCCTGCGCGCCGGGGGCGCCCGCGAGTGGCAGGTCGAGCTCACCCGCGACCTGCTCACCGACGCGCTCTCCCGGGCCTAGCCCGCAACGACGACGGGCCCGCCGTCCGGTACCGGACGGCGGGCCCGTCGTGAGGTGCTGGAACGGCCCCCTCGCCCCCGCCGCGAGCGTGGGGGCGGGGAGGGGTCCTCCTAGTGCCCCGTGGCCGCGGCCCGCCGGCGGGCCAGCGCGTCCACGCTGGCGGCCAGCAGGAGGACTCCACCGGTGATGATGAAGTTCAGGTACGCCTCGGTGCCCAGCAGGCCCAGGCCGTTGGCGATGATCGCCACGACCAGGCCACCGAGGACGGCGTCGCGCACCCGGCCCCGGCCACCGAAGAGGCTGGTACCACCGATGACCGCGGCGCCGACGGCGTAGAGCAGCGTGTTGCCGCCGCCGGAGCCCGGCGCGACCGAACCCAGGCGGGCGGCCGCGACGATGCCGCTGATCGCGGCCAGCGTGGAGCCGATCACGAACACGGCCACCCGGATCTTCGTGACGTTGATGCCGGCCCGCCGGGCCGCCTCGGCGTTGCCGCCGACCGCGTAGACGTGCCGGCCGAAGCCCGTGCGGCCGAGCACGAACGTCAGGAACAGCAGCAGCAGGACCACGAGCGGGATGGCGTACGGGATGCCGGCGAGCACCACGCCGACGGCCGGGGCGCGGTCGACGCTCAGCACCGCCGTCACCAGGACGACGACGGCGGCGATCACGCCGATCCGGACGAGCACCACCGCGAGCGGGGCGTGCGCCAGGTTCCTGGCCCTCTGGACCCGGAACCGGTTGAGCTGCAGCGCCGCGTACACGGCGATCGTCAGGAGGGCGAGGACCCAGCCGAGCGCGACCGGCACGTTCTTGTCGCTGATCGCCGAGATCACCGGGTCGCGCACCGGCACCGTGCCGCCCTCGCCGATGAGCCGCAGGGTGAAGCCCTGCCAGCCCAGGAACAGCGCGAGGGTGACGACGAACGACGGGATGCCGACCATCCCGACGAGGCTGCCGGTGAACAGGCCGATGACCACGCCGGTGACGATCGCCGCCAGGACCGCGACCCACCACGGCGAGCCGGCGTCGGCGAGCAGCTTGGCCATGACCGCGGCGCAGACGCCGCTGACCACACCGGCGGACAGGTCGATCTCGCCCAGCAGCAGGATGAAGACCAGGCCCATCGCCAGGATGATGATCGGCGCGGCCTGGTCGGCCAGGTTGGCCATGTTGCGCGGGGTCAGGAACGTCTCGGGCCGCAGCGCGAAGAACAGCAGCCCGAGGACGACGATGCCGAGGATGGCCGGCAGCGCCCCGAGGTCACCGCCGCGGACGCGGTCGACGTACGCCCGGACGGACGCGCCGAGGGACTCCGCGCCGCGGTCGGCCTCGAAGCCCGACGGGGCCCCACCCGGCTCCTGCGAACTGGTCGGCTTGGAGATGGTGCTGGACACGGGTCAGACCTCCACGGCCGCGGCTTCGGCGGGTGCGATGCCCAGGTCGCCCGACCGGCCCGCCGTGATGAGCTCGATCACCTGGGGGCGGTCGACCTGCGAGATCGGCACGTCGGCCGCCATCCGGCCCAGGTACAGGGCCGCGATCCGGTCGGAGACCTCGAAGACGTCGACCATGTTGTGGCTGATGAAGACCACCGCGTGACCGGTGTCGGCCAGCCGCCGGACCAGGTCGAGGACCTGCCTGGTCTGCGCGACGCCCAGGGCCGCGGTCGGCTCGTCGAGGACGACCAGCTTGGACTCCCAGAGCACGGCCTTCGCGATGGCGACCGTCTGCCGCTGACCACCGGAGAGGCTGGAGACGAGCTGGCGTACGGACTTCAGGGTCCGGACGGAGAGCTTGCTGAGGGTGTCCCGGGCGGCCTCCTCCATCGACGTCTCGTCGAGGAGGATGCCGTTCTTGCGCTCGCGGCCCAGGAACATGTTCTGGACGACGTCGAGGTTGTCGGCCAGGGCGAGGTCCTGGTAGACGATCTCGATGCCGAGGGCCGCGGCCTCGCGCGGCCCGCTGACGGTGACCGGCCGTCCCTCGAAGAGGAACTCGCCGGAGTCGATGGCGTGGATGCCGGCGATGGACTTGATGAGCGTGCTCTTGCCCGCCCCGTTGTCGCCGACGAGCGCGGTGACCTGTCCGGGGTAGACCTTCATGTGCACGTCGTGCAGGACCTGGATGGCACCGAAGCTCTTGTTGACGCCGCGGAGTTCCAGGGTGGGGGTGCCGTCCTGGGGACGGTCGGTGGGAGCGGACACACCGGGCCTCTCGGTCGCGCTGGTGGGGCTACGGCAGCAGCCGCCGGGGCGTCCATGATGGGCGCCCCGGCGGCTGGTGACCACTAGGAGATGCCGAGCTCCTGGCACGCGGCGGCGAAGTCGCCGGTGCACAGCTCCTCGGCGGTCACGAACTCGTCGTCCACGACGTCCTTGACGTTGTCGCGGAAGATCGCCTGCGGCGTCAGCAGGACCGACGGGACCTCGCGGCCGCCCTCGGTGTCCTCGACGGTGCCGGTGGTCTCGCCCTCCTCGCCGTTGATCAGCGAGACGGCCAGCTCGGCCAGCGCGTTGGCCTCGTCGCGGACCGACTTGTAGACCGTCATGCACTGGTCGCCGTTGAGGATGTTCTGCAGGCCCTCGACGGTGGCGTCCTGACCGGTCACGTTGGCCTGACCGGCGGCGTTGTTGCGGCCGAGGATCTGGATGACCGAGTTGGCGAGGCCGTCGTTGGCGGCCAGCACACCCTGGATGTTGCCGCCGGCCTGGGTGTACATCTGCTCGAAGATCGTCGCGGCCTGCTGGTTGTCCCACTCCGGCACGGCCTGCTCGGCGACCTGCGTGTACTGGGTCAGCGGGTCGAGGACCTCGTGGGCACCCGATGAGAACAGCGTCGCGTTGTTGTCGTCCGGCGAGCCGTTGAGGAACGCGATGTTGCCCTGGGTGACGCCGTTGGCCTCGAGGCACTGCTGCAGGCCCTGGCCCTGCAGGCGGCCGACCTCGGTGTTGTCGAAGGAGACGTAGTACTCGGCCGACCCACCGAGGGTGAGCCGGTCGTAGTCGATCGTCTGGACGCCCTCGGCGGCGGCCTGCTCCTGGATCTGCGCGCCGGAGGCCGAGTCGAGGTTGACGATCGCGAGGACGGTGGCGCCCTCGGTGATCATCTGCTCGGCGATGGTCGCCTGCCGCTGGGCGTCGCCCTCGGCGTTCTGGATGTCGTACTCGACACCGGCCTCCTCGAAGGCCGCCTCGAGGTAGGGCCGGTCGAAGTTCTCCCACCGCACCGAGGACTCGGTGTCGGGGAGGATCACGCCGACCTTGCCGGCGGCCTCGCCGCCACCGCCGCCGCCGCCGCTGTCGCCGCCGCCGCCGTCGCCGCCGCCGCTGTCGCTGCCGCACGCAGCGAGGCTGAAGACCAGGGCGGCCGCCAGGGCCGTCATCGTGGTGCGCCGTCGCGCCATGGATGGGTCCACCGTTCCGTCGGGAATCTGCAGAAGTGCGGCGGCCAATATGCGCCCCGGGTCACACGGGTCGCAACCCCGGGTCGGTGGCGTTGCCGGACCGTGACCTCCGTCCGGGTGAGGTGTCGGGGGCCCCGGTGCCCCGCGCGGGTCGGGTCGCGCTTGGAGCGGCGGTTACCCACGGGTAACTTCACCTGCGCCGTCCCCGTGCCCGGGCCGGCTCCCCCTGCTGCGGAGGTCCCATGTCCCGCTCGCTGCGTGAGGTCGTCTTCGTCGACGGCGTACGCACCCCCTTCGGCAAGGCCGGCCCGAAGGGCGTCTACGCGGAGACGCGCGCCGACGACCTGGTCGTGCGCGTGATCCGTGAGCTGCTGCGCCGCAACCCGGCGCTGCCGGCCGACCGGGTCGACGAGGTGGCCATCGCCGCCACCACCCAGATCGGCGACCAGGGCCTGACCATCGGCCGCACCGCCGCGCTGCTGGCCGGGCTGCCGAAGTCGGTCCCCGGCTACGCGATCGACCGCATGTGCGCCGGGGCCATGACCGCCGTGACCACCACCGCGAGCGGCATCGCCTTCGGCGCGTACGACGTCGCCATCGCCGGCGGGGTCGAGCACATGGGCCGCCACCCGATGGGCGAGGGCGCCGACCCCAACCCGCGGTTCTTCAGCGAGCAGCTCGTCGACGGCTCGGCGCTGGTCATGGGCTCCACCGCGGAGAACCTGCACGACCGCTTCCCGCACCTGACCAGGGAGCGCGCCGACGCGTTCGCCCTGGCCAGCCAGCAGAAGTACGCCAAGGCCCTCGCCAACGGGCAGATCGGCCCGGAGCTGGTGCCCGTCGCGACCCGCTCGGCCGAGCACGGCTGGGGCCTGGCCACCGCCGACGAGCCGCCGCGGCCGAACACCACCCTCGAGGGCCTGGGCACGCTCAAGACGCCGTTCCGCGCGCACGGGCACGTGACCGCCGGCAACGCCGCGGGCCTCAACGACGGCGCCACCGGCTGCATCCTGGCAGCCGAGGAGGTCGCGCAGGAGCTGGGACTGACCGCCGGCATGCGGCTGGTCGGCTACGGCTTCGTCGGCGTCGAGCCCGAGGTCATGGGTGTCGGCCCGGTCCCCTCGACCGAGCGCGCGCTGGCCCGCACCGGCCTGACCATCGACGACATCGGGCTGTTCGAGCTCAACGAGGCCTTCGCCGTCCAGGTGCTGGCCTTCCTCGACCACTTCGGCATCGCCGACGACGACGAGCGGGTCAACCCGTGGGGCGGCGCGATCGCCGTCGGCCACCCGCTGGCCTCCTCCGGCGTCCGCCTGATGACCCAGCTGTCGCGGCAGTTCGCCGAGCGCCCCGACGTCCGCTACGGCCTGACCGCCATGTGCGTGGGCCTGGGCATGGGCGCCACCGTCATCTGGGAGAACACCGACTGGGAGGGTGCGGCCAAGTGAGCACCGCCGTCTTCGAGAACGAGGTCGTCACCGCCGCCAAGGTGCGGTACGTGCGGGTGCCCGGCCTGGCCGGCGAGATCGCGCTGATCACGCTGGACAACGGGCACGACCACACCCGGCCGTCCACCTTCGGCCCCGGCGGGCTCGCCTCGCTGGACGCCGCCCTCGACAGGATCGCGGCGCACACCCCCGCGCCCGCGGCCATCGCCGTCACGGGCAAGCCGTTCGTGTTCGCCGTGGGCGCCGACCTCTCCGGCGTCCCGGCGGTGACCGACACCGCGGCCGCCCGGGAGATCGCCGAGACCGGCCACCGGGTGTTCCGGCGGCTCAAGGACGCCGGCGTCCCGACGTTCGCGTTCGTCAACGGCGCGGCGCTCGGCGGCGGCCTCGAGCTGGCGCTGCACTGCACCTACCGGACGATCGCGAGTACCGCCGTCGTCGCCTTCCCCGAGGTGTTCCTCGGGCTGGTGCCCGGCTGGGGCGGCACGCAGCTGCTGCCGGACCTGATCGGGATCGACCCGGCGGTCACCGTGATCGTCGAGAACGCGCTGGCGCAGAACAAGGTCACCTCCGGCCCGCGGGCGGCGGAGCTGGGGATCGCCGACGCGCTGTTCGAGCCCGCCGACTTCCTCGAGCGGTCGCTGGAGTGGGCCGTGGCGGTCCTCAACGGCGACGTGACCGTCGCGCGGCCCGCGGTGGACCGGTCGGGCTGGGACGCCGCGATCGAGCGGGCCCGGGCCGTCGTCCGGGCGCGGACCCGCGACGCCTCCCCCGGCGCGCTGCGCGCCGTCGAGCTGCTCGACCTCGCCCGCAACGGCGTCGAGGGCGAGGCGTTCACCGCCGGCACCGCCGCCGAGGACCAGGCGCTCACCGACCTGCTGATGAGCGACGAGCTCCGCGCCTCCCTCTACTCGTTCGACCTGGTCAACAAGCGGGCCAGGCGGCCGGCCGGCGCGCCGGACGAGTCGCTGGCGCGGAAGGTCACCAAGGTCGGCGTCGTGGGTGCCGGGCTCATGGCCTCGCAGCTGGCGCTGCTGTTCGTGCGGCGGCTCCAGGTGCCCGTCGTCCTCACCGACGTCGACCAGGCGCGGGTGGACAAGGGCGTCGGCTACGTCCACGGGGAGCTGGAGAAGCTCGCCGCCCGCGGCCGGCTCTCCCCCGACGAGCTCAACCGGCTCGAGGGCCTGGTCACCGGCGCGCTGGACAAGGCCGTCTTCGCCGACGCCGACCTCGTCATCGAGGCCGTGTTCGAGGAGATGTCGGTCAAGCAGCAGGTGTTCGCCGAGGTGGAGGCCGTCGTCTCCCCCGAGTGCGTGCTGGCGACCAACACCTCGGCGCTGTCGGTGACCGAGATGGCCTCGAAGCTCGAGCACCCCGAGCGGGTCGTCGGGCTGCACTTCTTCAACCCGGTCGCGGTCCTGCCGCTGCTGGAGGTCGTGCGCGCCGAGCAGACCGACGACGCCGCGCTGGCCACCGCCTTCGCCGTCGGCAAGGCGCTGAAGAAGTCCTGCGTGCTGGTCGCCGACGCCCCGGCGTTCGTCGTCAACCGGCTGCTCACCCGCTTCCTCGGCGAGGTCACCTCGGCCGTCGAGCAGGGGACGCCGGTGGCCGTCGCCGACCGGGCGCTGGACCCGCTGGGCCTGCCGATGTCGCCGTTCGAGCTGCTCACGCTGGTCGGCCCGCCGGTGGCGCTGCACGTGGCCGAGCGGATGCACGAGGCCTTCCCCGACCGGTTCGCCGTCGGCGAGGGACTGAGGAAGATGGTCGAGCTGGGCAAGACCAGCGTCTACTCCGAGCCCGGCGTGGTCGACCCCGACCTGGCCGGCATCGACGCGGGCGACTCCCCGCTGACCGAGGACGAGGTCCGCGACCGCGCCGTGCGGGCGCTGGCCCAGGAGATCCGGCTGATGCTCGACGAGGGCGTCGTCCAGGCCGTGCAGGACGTCGACCTGTGCATGGTGCTGGGCGCCGGCTGGCCGTTCTGGCTGGGCGGCATCTCCGCCCACCTCGACCGCACCGGCGTCTCCGAGGCGGTCACCGGCTCGCGGTTCCTGCCGGGGGGCGTGGCCAGCCTCCCGGCCTGATCCCGTGCACCTCCGCGGAGGTGCGCACCGGACGACGACGGCCCGGGTCCCCGCGCGGGGGCCTGGGCCGTTCGCCGTCTCAGCGGAACTTGTGGGTGAGCGACTCGATCGTGCGGTCGACCGAGGCGACCTTCACGTGCGAGATGCCGCTGGTGGCGCCCGCCGCCAGCATCGCCTCGTGCGCGGCCCGCAGGGTCGCCCACACGGCGTCGGCGTCGCCCTCCAGCGTGGTCCCGAGCGCCCCGACCTCGCAGTGCAGGCCGGACGCCTGGATCACCCGGACGGCGGCCTCCACGTACGCGTGCGGGTCGTCGGGCGTCCCGGCCGGGGACGGCGCGACCTGGATCTCCGCGATGACCTGCACGACGGCCTCCGGTCCGACGTCCCCGGCCGGCCCCCGTCCGGAGGCTCGCCCCGAGCCTGCGGAGGGTGAGGGGGACGGGGTCCTCCGACTACTGCTGGGCGCCGTCCACGGGCTCGGCGGCCAGCTGCTGCTCGGCCCGCTCGGTGAGCACCGCGGTCCACTCGGCGATCCGGCGGGCGACGTCCTGCTCGGTCAGGCCGCAGTCGGCGAGCACCTGGCCCCGGCTGCCGTGGTCGAGGAACGCCTGCGGCAGGCCCAGCGCGCGCACCGGCACGTCGTGCTGGCGGTCCTGCAGCGCCTGCGACAGCGTCGTCCCGACGCCGCCGGCCCGGCCGCCGTCCTCCACGGTGACGACCAGCCGGTGCGCGGCGGCCGTCTCGACCAGCTCGTCGGAGACCGGCAGCACCCAGCGCGGGTCGACGACGGTCACCTCGATGCCGTGGTCGGCGGCCCGCTCGGCGGCGGCCAGGCACATCGGCACCATCGCGCCGACGGCGACCAGCAGCACCTCCTCCCGCTCCCCGCGCCGCAGCACGTCGACCGGGCCGCGCCGCTCCAGCGCCGGGATGTCCAGCGGCGGCGGGCCCTTGGGGAAGCGCACCACGCTCGGCGCGTCGGAGATCGCGACCGCCTCGCGCAGCGCCTCGCGCAGGGTCGGCTCGTCGCGCGGCGCGGCCAGGTGCAGCCCCGGCACGACCGAGCAGATCGACATGTCCCACATGCCGTTGTGCGAGGCGCCGTCGGTCCCGGTGACCCCGGCGCGGTCGAGGACGACGGTGACCGGCTGGCGGTGCAGCGCGACGTCCATGAGCAGCTGGTCGAAGGCCCGGTTGAGGAAGGTCGAGTAGACCGCGACGACCGGGTGCAGCCCGCCCATCGCCATGCCGGCCGCGCTGGTGAGCGCGTGCTGCTCGGCGATGCCGACGTCGTAGGTCCGCTCGGGGAAGCGCTCGGCGAAGGCGGCCAGGCCGGTCGGGTGCAGCATCGCCGCGGTGACCGCGACGACGTCGCTCCGCTCGGCGCCGATGCGCACCAGCTCGTCGGAGAACGCCGTCGTCCAGTCGCGGGCGACCGCGGGGCTGGTGCCGCTGTCGGGGTCGAAGACGCCGGTGGCGTGCCAGGCGTCGATCTGGTCGGTCTCGGCCGGCGGGTAGCCGAAGCCCTTCGTGGTGACCGCGTGCACGATCACCGGGCGGCCGAACGACCGCGCCCGGCGCAGCGCGGACTCGAGCACCTCGACGTCGTGGCCGTCGACCGGACCGACGTACTTGAGGCCGAGGTCCTCGAACATGCCCTGCGGCGCCAGGACGTCCTTGACGCCCTTCTTCAGGCCGTGCAGCGCGTCGTAGAGCGCCGAGCCGACGACCGGGGCCTTGTGCAGGGCCTGACGGATGGCCAGCAGCGCCTGCTCGTAGCCCGGCCGCAGCCGCAGGCCCGCCAGCGCGTCGGCGACACCGCCGATGGTCGGCGAGTAGGAGCGGCCGTTGTCGTTGACGACGATGACCACCGGCCGGTCCTGGGCGGCGGCGATGTTGTTCAGCGCCTCCCAGGCCATGCCGCCGGTCAGCGCGCCGTCGCCGACGACCGCGACGACCGGGCGCTTGTCACCGCGGACGGCGAAGGCCTTGGCCAGCCCGTCGGCGTAGGACAGCGCGGTCGAGGCGTGGCTGTTCTCGACCCAGTCGTGCTCGCTCTCGCCGCGGCTCGGGTAGCCCGACAGCCCGCCGCGCTGGCGCAGCCGGTCGAAGCCCTCGACCCGGCCGGTGAGCATCTTGTGCACGTAGGCCTGGTGGCCGGTGTCGAAGACGATCGGCTCGTGCGGGGACTCGAAGACCCGGTGCAGCGCGATGGTGAGCTCGACGGTGCCGAGGTTCGGCCCGAGGTGGCCGCCGGTGCGGGCGACGCTGGTGACGAGTGCGTCACGGATCTCCGCGGCCAGCGCGGGCAGCTGCTCGGGGGGCAGGGCCCGGAGGTCGGCGGGGTCGCGGAGCGAGCGCAGGAGCGACACGGGGCGGCGGTGTCCTCTCTGTCGGCGGCGGGGCACGGCCCTCCGACGGCCGCCGACCCACTGTAGTCGCGCGACGGCGCGCACCTCCTGTCGAACCGGGTCCGAGACGGGACGGTTCCGTCACTCCCGACGCGCCGCATCCCGCTCACCCGACCGATGGGCGCCCCTTCTGTCGGTGATTGACAGAACACGGGCACGCTCGGACGATGCCCGCCATGGACCTCCGCCCGTGGCTGCCCGACGTCACGGGCCCCTCGCGGCGGCTGGTCGAGGCACTGCGGGTGAGCGGCCCCTCGACGCGGGCGCAGCTGGTCGAGCGGACGGGGCTCTCCCGCGCCACGGTCTCCGGCTACGTGGCCGACCTCGTCGACCGCGGGCTGGTGGCGCCCGGCGACGACGCGGGCGCGGTGGAGACCGGCGGCCGGCCCGCGCGGCTGGTGCACCTGACCCGCCGGGCCGGCGTGGTCGTCGGGGTCGACATCGGGCGCACCCACGTCCGGGTCGCGGTGGCCGACCTCTCGCACGAGATCGTCGGCGAGGAGACCACCACGCTGCCGGTCGCCGACCTGGACTCCGACGCGGTCCTCGACACCGTGGCCGGGCAGGTGCGGGCCGAGCTGCGGCGGGCCGGCGCCTGCACCGAGGACGTCGTCGGCGCGGTGGTCGGCCTGCCGACGCCGGTGGTCGGCCGGGCGGCGAGCTCGCGCGGCACCGTGGCGCGGTCGAACATCCTGCCGAGCTGGTCGGGCCGGACGCCGGCGCCGGCGCTGCAGGAGCGGCTCGGCGTCCCGGTCATCGTGGAGAACGACGCGAACCTGGGCGCCGTCGCCGAGGTCCGCTGGGGCGCCGGCCGCGGCTCGTGCGCCACCCTCTACCTGAAGATGGCGACCGGCGTCGGCGGGGCGCTGGTCATCGACGGCGACCTGCTGCGCGGCGTCACCGGCACCGCCGGCGAGATGGGCCACGTGAGCCTGGACCCGACCGGCCCGCTGTGCCGCTGCGGCAACCGCGGCTGCCTGGAGCTGACCGCCGGCGGCACCGCCCTGCTGCGGGCCATCAACACCGCCGCCCCCCACTACACCGACCTGCGGTCGCTGGTGGCCGGCGCCCAGGACGGCGACCAGGCCTGCCGTCGGCTGATCGCCGACGCCGGGGCCTCGGTCGGCTTCGTGCTCGGCGGCCTGGTCAACGTGCTCAACCCCGACCGCATCGTCGTCGGCGGCGAGCTGGGCACCGCCGGCGACCTGCTCGTCGACCCGCTGCGGCGGGCGCTCGAGCAGTCCGCCATCCCCGCCGCGGCCGAGCAGCTGACCGTGGTCCCCGGCTCGCTCGGGGCCCGCGCGGAGGTGCTCGGCGCGCTGGCGGTCGCGCTCCGGGAGGCCGACCGGCTGACCGGCTAGGGCCCCGGGGGCCCGCGGACGACGACCGGGCCCCCGGGTGCCACTACTACAGGCGGGGGACCCAGACCTCGCCGCGCAGCGCCCCGGCGACCACCTCGACGCCGCGCGCCGCCGCGGCCAGCCGCGCGCCCTCCCGCTCGTAGGCGGTGACGGCGGCCTCGATGGCGTCCGGCGGCAGGTGGTCGGCCAGCTCGACGCGGACCGTGCGCCAGCCCGCCCGCGCCGCCTCGAGGCCGGCCGCGACGTGGTCGCCGGCGAACCGGGCGAGCAGCAGCGGATAGCGGCGCAGCACCTCGTGGGCGCGGTAGTCGGGCGGGACGAGGTCGAACAGCCAGGCCACCGCGGTCTGCTCCCAGTCGGGGGCGCGCGGGGGCCGCACCTGCTCCGGCCAGCCCGGAGGCACGCTCGCACCCACGTCCGGCATCCTGCCGCAGGTCGAACACGTGTTCGACGGGAGGCGCGCCGTCGTCACCCGCTCGTGATCACCGACGGACCGGCCCGACCACGGTCGCGTCGATCATCCGGCTGCGTGCCGCCCGTACCGGCGTGTCGGCGCGCGTCGCGTGCATGCAGCCGATGATCGACACGGGCGGAGCGCGATCAGTCCCGCTGTCGCTTCAGCCAGAACTGCTCGAAACCCCAGGTGCCCGCACCGCTCGAGTGGTAGCTGACCAGCTCCCAGCCCTCGCCGCCGAGCCGGTTGAGCACCGAGCTGGTGTCCCCCTGCTGCCGCTCCAGCGAGCCGCCGGGGAGCTTGACGCTCACCCCCGCGCGCTGCGACTCGGTGTCGTTGGCCGTGATGACCGAGGCGTACTCCCAGGTGGTCACGGAGGACACGGTAGCGAGGCGCCGTCCGGCAGCCCCAGCCGCGCCCGGGAACCGGCGCCGTGGCCGGTCGCCGGGTCGGAGGAGAAGACGCTCCCCTGCCCCGGCTGGTCCCACCACCGGGCGGTGGGCACACCGAGCACCCGGCACACCAACGACGTCACCGGCCTTGCGCCCGGCGCTGAGACGACCCGCGCCAGCCGGACCGTCCACGGCAGCGCGATCAGGTGCTGCAGCCGCGCGCGGCGAGCGTCGGACAGCCCCCCTCGGGGACGGCACGGCCGGGTCGACCAGGACCGCGGGATGGGTGACGACGTGGACCTGCACGCCCCGCCGCCCACCGTGCCGGGCCCTCCCCGTGGGGCCGATCAGGAGGCGGTCACCAGCAGGGCGACGCACTCCACGTGCGCGGTCATCGGGAAGGCGTCGAAGGCGCGCAGGGCGGCCAGGCGGTACCCGGCACCGGTGAAGGCGGCGACGTCGCGGCCCAGCGACGCCGGGTCGCAGGCGACGTAGACGACGGCCCGCGCCCCGGTGCCGGCCAGCACGCGGCTCACCGCGGCACCCGCCCCGGCGCGCGGCGGGTCCAGCACCACGACGTCGGGCACGCCGCCGAGCTCCTCGAGCAGCCCCGTGAGCCCCTCGGCGTCCACCTCGCCCTGCCAGACCTCGGCCTGCGGCAGGTCGCCCAGGTTGACCTCCGCGGCGGCGCACGCCTCGGCGTCGGCCTCCACGCACACCACCCGGCCGGACTCCCCCACCCCGGGCGCCAGCGCGCCGCCGAACAGCCCGGCGCCGGCGTACAGGTCGAGCACCGTCTCCCCCGGCCGCACGCCGGCCAGCGCGGACACCGCGCCCACCAGCGCGTCGGCGGCCGCCTCGTGCACCTGCCAGAAACCGGTGCCCTCGACCTCCCAGTCCCGCCCGGCGGCGTGGCGCCCGGCCCGCCCGGCCGGCTCGGCGGGGACGTCGTCGCCGGCCCGGAGCACGCGGGTCGACGTCGGCACGCCGCGGCGGTCCAGCCGCGTGGTGGTCACCGTGCCCGCCGAGTCGACGGCGACGTCCACCGCCCCGGCCCCCGGCCAGCGCCGCGACAGCACCGCCCGCGCGGCCGGCTCGACGGTGATCGGGCAGTCGTCGAGGACGTGCACGTCGTGCGAGCGGTGCCGGCGCAGCCCGGGCACCCCGTCCCGGCCGACGGCGAACCGCGCCCGGGACCGCCAGCGCAGCGGCCCGCCGGGCAGCGCCTCGACGGCGAGGCCGGCCAGCACCGGGTCGGCGGCGTCCAGGCCGCCGAGCCGGGTGAGCTGCTCGCGGACGACGTCGGCCTTGAGCCGCCGCTGCCCCTCCCAGGAGACGTGCTGCCAGTCGCAGCCGCCGCAGCGCCCCGGGCCGCTGTGCGGGCAGGGCCGCTCCACCCGGTCGGCTGCCGCCTCGAGCACCTCGACGGCGTCGGCGCGGCAGTAGCCGGGCTGGCGGTCCTCGGTGACCCGGACGACCACCCGCTCACCGGGCAGCGCGTGCCGGACGAACACCACCCGGCCCTCGTGCCGGGCCACGCAGTGCCCGCCGTGCGCGACCGGGCCGACGGTCACCTCGAACTCCCGGCCGGTCCACCCCGCACCCCGGTCGGGCCGGGGCGGGCGGGCCGGGCGGGCTGCCGGCCGGCGCCGCCGGTCAGCCATAGGGGGTGGCCTCGACCTGGTCGTCGGTGAGGCCGCGGCGCAGGTCGCCGGGCATGGGGCCGGAACGGCGGTCGTCCTCGTCGCCGCGGCCGATGGAGCTCTCCAGCTGCCACGGCACCGTGGTGATCATGACGCCGGGCTGGAACTGCAGCCGGGCGCGCAGCCGCAGCGCGCTCTGGTTGTGCAGCACGTTCTCCCACCAGTGGCCGACGACGTACTGCGGCACGAACACGATGACCAGCTCGCGGGGGCTGTCCCGGCGGATGCCCTTGACGTAGTCGACGACCGGCCGGGTGATCTCCCGGTAGGGCGACTCCAGCACGGTCAGCGGGACCGGGACGTCGTAGCGCTCCCAGTCCGCCTGCAGCGCGCGCGTGTCGCCCGGGTCCACGTTGACCGTCAGCGCGGTCAGCACGTCGGGCCGGGTGGCGCGGGCGAAGGCCAGCGCCCGCAGCGTCGGCTTGTGCACCTTGGACACCAGCACGATCGCGTGCACCTTGCTCGGCAGCATGCGGGCGTCGGTGTCGGGCACCAGCTGCGAGGCCACGTGCGAGTAGTGCCGGTTGATCGCCTTCATCAGCAGGAAGAGCACCGGCATCACGAGGATGACCAGGTAGGCGCCGCGGGTGAACTTCGTGACCACGATGATCACCAGGACGACGGTGGTCAGGCTGCCGCCGATGGTGTTGATGACCTGCGAGCGGCGCATCCGCCGCTTCTCGGCCGCGTCGCCCGACAGCCGGATCTCCCGGTTCCAGTGCCGCACCATGCCCCACTGGCCGATCGTGAAGCTGGTGAAGACCCCGACGATGTACATCTGGATCAGCCGGTTCGGGTCGGCCTCGAAGGCGAGGATCAGCAGCGCCGCGAAGCCGGCCAGCAGCAGGATGCCGTTGCTGTAGACGAGCTTGTCGCCGCGGGTGTGCAGCTGGCGGGGCAGGAACCGGTCCTGTGCGAGCACCGAGCCCAGCAGCGGGAAGCCGTTGAAGGCGGTGTTGGCGGCGAGGATCAGCACCAGAGCGGTGGCCGCCTGGATGTAGAAGAAGCCAACCGAGGTGTCCCCGCCGAAGGTGGCCGCGGCGAGCTGGGCGATGACCGTGCGCTGGGGGTCGGTCTCGCAGTCGCCCGGGAAGCCGACGAGGTCGCAGGTGTTCTCCGCGTACCGGACGTCGCCGAACAGGGCGAGCGCGGTGACGCCGGCGAACATCGTCGCGGCGATCCCGCCCATGAGCGCCAGCGTCGTCGCGGCGTTCTTGGACTTCGGCGGGCGGAACGCGGGGACGCCGTTGGCGATGGCCTCGACGCCGGTCAGCGCGGTGCACCCGGAGGCGAAGGCCCGCAGCGCGAAGAACACCAGCGCGACGCCACCGAGGTCGTCGTAGCCCGCCTCTGGCAGGACCGACCAGCCGGCGCTCTCGGCGATGACCGGGGAGTCGGTGAAGAGGTCGCGGACCAGCCCCGTGACGATCATGACCATGATCCCGGCGACGAACAGGTACGTCGGGACGGCGAACGTCTTGCCCGACTCCCGCACGCCGCGCAGGTTGGTCGCCGCCAGCAGCGCGACCAGCCCGACGGCGATGAGCACGCGGTGCTCGTTGAGCGTGGGGAAGGCCGAGATGATGTTGTCGGTGCCCGCCGACACGGACACGGCCACGGTGAGCACGTAGTCGACCAGCAGCGCGCTGGCGACGGTGAGCCCGGCGAACTGGCCGTGGTTCTTCATCGCGACCTCGTAGTCGCCGCCGCCCGAGGGGTAGGCGTGCACCACCTGGCGGTAGGACAGCACGACGGTCGCCAGCAGCAGCACGACGACGACGGCCAGCCACGGCGCGAGGAACAGGAACGCGGTGCCGGCCAGCGTCAGGACGATCAGGATCTCCTGGGTGGCGTAGGCCACGGAGGAGAGCGGGTCGCTGGCGAAGATCGGCAGGGCCAGGGACTTCGGGAGCAGGGACTCCCCCGCGCGGTCGCTGCGGACCGGCCGGCCGACGACGAGCCGTTTGGGGAGTTGTCCGAGGTCGGACAGCTTGGGCACGGCGGCGATGGTACGGACGCGGGGGCACCCGGTGCCGCTCCGCGCCGGGCGCCCCGCCCGGAGGGGGCACGCGGTCCGGGCGCACCCCCCGGACCGCCCGCGGACGGGTGTAGCTTCGCGCCCTGGACCGCGGGCGGACGGCGCCCGTGCGAGGCATCCGGGAGCGACACGTGCACGTGGTCGTCATGGGCTGCGGCCGTGTCGGCTCGGCCATCGCGCGACGGCTGGAGCAGATCGGCCACAGCGTCGCGGTGATCGACCAGGACCCGGAGGCCTTCCGCCGGCTCGGGCCCGAGTTCACCGGCCGGCAGGTGACCGGCCTGGGCTTCGACCGGCAGGTGCTGCTCGACGCCGGCATCGACTCCGCCGGCGCCTTCGCCGCCGTCAGCAGCGGCGACAACTCGAACATCATCAGCGCGCGCGTGGCGCGGGAGACCTTCGGCGTCCAGCACGTCGTCGCCCGGATCTACGACTCCAAGCGCGCCGAGGTGTTCGAGCGGATGGGCATCCCGAGCGTCGCGACCGTGCCGTGGACGGTGAACCGGCTGCTGCGCGAGCTGCTGTCGGTCAAGGTCAGCGAGATCTGGCGGGAGCCCACCGGCCGGGTGCTGCTGATGCGGGTGACCGTCACCGACGGCTGGGTGGGCCGCAGGCTCTCCGAGCTCGAGGCCGCCTCCGGCGCCCGGGCCGCCTGGCTGGTCCGCTTCGGGGAGGCGCAGCTGCCCACCGCGTCCACCGTGCTGCAGGACGGCGACCAGCTCGTCGTCGCGGCCACCGACGAGATCTCCGACCGCGTGCACCGGACGATCGAGCACCCCGAGGAGGGCAGGGCCTGATGCGCGTGGCCATCGTGGGCGCCGGGGCGGTCGGCCGCTCCATCGCCGGGGAGCTGCTCAACAACGGGCACACCGTGATGCTCATCGAGAAGGACGGCCGCAAGGTCCGCACCCGTGCGGTGCCGGGCGCGGAGTGGGTCCAGGCCGACGCCTGCGAGGTCTCCTCGCTCGAGGAGGCCCAGTTGGCCACCTGCGACGTCGTCGTCGCGGCCACCGGCGACGACAAGGCCAACCTCGTCGTCTCGCTGCTGGCCAAGACCGAGTTCGCGGTCAACCGCGTCGTCGCCCGCGTCAAGGACCCGCGCAACGAGTGGCTCTACACCGAGGCGTGGGGCGTCGACGTCGCCGTCTCCACCCCGCGGGTGCTCGCCGCGCTGGTCGAGGAGGCGGTGACCGTCGGCGACGTCGTCCGGCTGATGAGCTTCCGCAAGGGCGCGGCCAACCTGGTCGAGATCACCCTCGCCGAGAACACCCCGTGGGCCGGCCGGCCGCTGCGCGAGGTGCCGCTGCCGCGCGAGACGGTGCTGACGGCGATGCTGCGCGGTGACCGGGTCATCACGCCCACCCCGGACGAGCCGCTCGAGGTAGGCGACGAGCTGCTGTTCGTCACGCACGCCGACGTCGAGGAGCAGCTGCAGCAGGTCCTGTCGCCGACCGCTCTCTAGGCGCCGCCGGCGTCGGTCTCCACGCGGTGGCGGTGCAGGCGGGCGACGACCCAGAGCGTGAGCGCGAGGGCGGCCGCGGTCACCGGCAGGCCGAGGACGAGCGAGGCGACGCCGAGCAGGTCCTCCTCGTCGGCGAGGTAGAGCGGCGTCTGCACGGCGACGCGCAGCAAGAACGTCACCGCCCAGACGACGGTCAGCCAGCCGTAGGCGCGCACCATCCGGGGGTCGTCGCGCCAGTGCCGCTCGGGCTCGGGGTCGGCCGGGCGCCCGGCCTGCGCGGGCCCGGGCTCCGGCGGGCGCGGGCGCGGCTGGTGGTGCAGCCGGGCGCGGGCGCTGTCGACGCGGCGCCGCAGCCCGGGCAGCGTGTGCGCGGCCATCGACCCCAGGTGGCTCGGCGCGAGCCACTCGGCGACCACGCCGACCAGCGGCCAGCGCAGCGGCACGGAGCCGAGCAGCACCACGCCGATCACGGCGTTGCGGATGATCCCCGGGACGAAGTAGTTGCGCGCCTGCCCCGAGGCGGCGGCGATGGCGACCGCCACCGCGACGCCGAACAGGCCGCTGAACGCCTGCTGCACGCTCTCCCGGCGCACCAGCCGGACCAGCAGGACCAGCACGGCGGCGCCGACGGCGGCCCAGATCCCGGTGCGCAGGTCGCCGATCGAGTTGGCGACGATGAAGGCGAGCGTGGGCAGCGTGGCGTCGACCATGCCGCGCCAGCCGCCGAGCTGCTCCAGCACCATGTGCCGGTCGAAGGTGACGCCCCGGCCCGTGTCCTCGGTCGTGGTGCCGTCCGCGTGCGTGGGCTCCTGGTGCGGTGCTGCTCCCCCCGGATCGCGCCGGCCGTCGTCGTCGGCCGCCGGGATCACCCCGCGCTCAGCTCGTACCAGGGGTTGTAGATGACCTTGCGGCCGTCGAAGTTGGCGAACCGGCCGCGGGCGGTCAGCGTCCGGCCGGGCTCGATGCCCGGGATGCGCCGGCGGCCCAGCCAGACCAGGGTGACCGAGCCGGAGCCGTCGAACAGCTCCGCCTCCAGGGTGGGGACCGTCTCGCGCGGGGTGTAGACGACCGACTTGAGCCGGCCGGTCACGGTCACCACCGCCCCCTTGCGGCAGGCGCTCACCGGCTCGCAACCGGCGCGGTCGGACTCCTCGCGCAGCTCCTGCGCGTCGATGGCGGAGTCGTCGGCGGTCAGCCGCTGCAGCGTGCGTGCGAGCCAGCCGCCGGGACGGGTCTGTGTCACGGTTCCAGGGTAGTGCCGCCCACCCGGCCGGCGGTGCGTTCCCCCAGCCACGCGCGGACCACCGCCCAGGCCTCCCCCGCCGGGTCGATGGGCACCCGGTGACCGCCCGGGACGGTGCGCACGGTCACCCGGTCGCCGGCCGCCGCGGCCGCCGCCGCGTACCGCTGCGACTGCTCGGGCGGCACGACGTCGTCCTCGGTGCCGTGCACGCACAGCACGTCGGCGCCGGTGGGCAGCAGCCCGACCGGGTCGACGGCCGCGTAGCGGCCGGGCACCTCACCCGGCTCGCCGCCGAGGAACTCCTGGACCGCGCCGCGGCCCAGCCGCTGCTCCGCCGCCCGGCCCAGGTCCACGACGCCGGCCTGCAGGACCGCCGCGGTCACCCGCACCCGCGGGGCGGCGCCGGGCGCGCCGGCCGGCAGCCGCGTCCGCCCGGCGGCCCACGCGGCCAGGTGCCCGCCGGCGGAGTGCCCGGCGACGGTGACCGAGCCGAGGTCCAGCCGGCCGGCGTCCGGGAGGTCCGGCAGCGCGTCGAGCGCGGCGGCGACGTCCTCCAGGGTGGCCGGCCACCCGCCGCCGCTGCCGACCCGCCGGTACTCGACGGCGACGGCGGCGTACCCGGCGGCGGCGAGGTCGGCGGCCAGCGGGCGGGCCAGCTCGACGCCGTACGCGGCCCGCCAGAACCCGCCGTGCAGCACGACGACCACGGGCGCCGGGTCCTGCCCGTCGGGCAGGGTCAGCTCGAGGAACTGGTCGGGGTGGGAGCCGTAGGCGACGACCGCGGGGGTCACGCGGTCGGCCGCGGCGGGGCCGCCGGTCGCCCCGGCTGCTGCCCCGCCTGCTGCTGGCGGGCCAGCTGCGCGGCGGCCTGCGGCGGGAGGGTGAGCGGCAGCTGCTCGCGCACCGGCATCGGCGAGGTGCCCCGGACCACGACCACCCGGCGGAAGACGTCCTCGAGCACCGCCGCCGCCTCGGGCGACTCGGCGGCGGGGCCGCTGATCATCCCCCGGAGGAACCAGCGGGGCCCGTCGACCCCGAGGAAGCGCGCCGCCCGGCGCACCGGCTTCGGCGGGGGCCCGCCGGGCTGGGGCGGCGGGGTGACCACGACGGTGCCGGCCAGCTCGGGACCGAAGGGGCCCTCGGTCTCCTGCAGCCGCCCGCCCTGGCCGGAGGCGCTGCGCGCCAGCTCGGCGCGGACGTCGTCCCAGATGCCGGCGGCGCGGGGTGCGGCGAAGGCGGACAGCTGCAGCAGCGAGTCGCCGTAGCGCAGGGTCGCGCCGATCACCTTCTGCTGCTGGTTGAGGTCCACCCGCAGCTCGGTGCCGGGGACGGCGGGCAGCCGCAGCGAGCCCAGGTCGACGCGGGGCGTGCCGTCGTCGGGGGCGTCGGCCTCGTCGTAGGGGCCGGTGGTCTCCTCGACGTCGCGCTCGCGGTGCTGCGGCTCGGGCGGGACGCCGCGCTCGCGCAGGCTGCGGTCGATCCGGTTGCGCCGTCGTCCGAAGGGCATCTCAGGCCTCCTGTCCCGCGCCGGTGGACCCGTGTCCGCCCTCGCCGCGGACGCTCTCCGGCAGCGCCTCGACCGGTACGAAGCGGGCGGTGACGACCGGCTGCACGACCAGCTGCGCGACCCGGTCGCCGGCGCGCAGCGTCAGCGGGGTGGCCGGGTCGAGGTTCACGAGGTTCACCTTGATCTCGCCGCGGTAGCCGGCGTCGATGGTGCCGGGGGCGTTGACCAGGCTCAGGCCGTGCCGGGCGGCGAGGCCCGAGCGCGGGTGCACGAACCCGGCGTAGCCCTCGGGGATGGCCACGGCCACGCCGGTGCCCACGAGCGCGCGCTCGAACGGCGCCAGGTGCACGTCCTCGGTGATGGTGAGGTCGGCGCCCGCGTCGCCGGGCAGCGCGTAGCGCGGGGGTGTCGCCCCCGCCGCGGTCAGCCGGACGGGGACCTCCAGGGGGTCGGCCACGACGGCGACCCTAACCGCGCCGGGGCGGGGTCGGCGGACCGGCCGGGACCTCAGGCCGGGCCGCGGCGCAGGTCGGCGCGGACCCGGCGGGCGAGGGTCTCGGTGGCCTTGAGGTTGCCCCGGCCGCCGAGCGCCGCGCCGACGAACAGCGGCGCGGCCGAGCCGAGGCCGCGGGCCATCCGGCGGGACAGCCGGCGGCGCAGGGCGCGGAACCCGGCGGTGCCGAGGACGACGCCCAGCCCCTCCCGCGCGCCGGTCTCGACGGCGCGCTGCTGGGTCCAGCTGGAGAGGTAGGCGGCGGCGCGCTCGGCCGGTGTGCCGCCGGCCGGCCGGCCCGCGAGCTCGTGCAGCTCGCCGAGGAGGACGACCTCGATGCCGGCGGTGAGCAGCGTCTCGGCGCCGAGCTCGAGCGGCAGCGCCACCAGCGACCCGGGCACGAACCAGTGGGCCGCGGAGAGCCCGCCGGTGGCCGCGCCGACCGCGGCGGTGAGCCGCGCCGAGCGGGTGACGAGGGCGTCGGCGATCTCCTCGTCCGACTTCCCGGGGTAGGCGGCACGCAGCCGGGCGGCGTCGCGGACGGGCAGCCGGGGTGCGGCGGCGGTGAGCAGCTCGCCGAGCACGCCGACCGGGCCGCGGGCCGACTCCTCGTCGTCGGGTCCGCTCCCCTCCGGCGGCTCGGGACGGCGGGCGGCGCCGGCCGCGGCGGCGCCCAGGGCGGTGATGACGTCGCGGAGGACACCGGCGGCCGACCGCCGGGTGTCCGGCTGCCCAGGGGCGGGCGCCTCGTCGGCGCCCCCGCCGAGCAGCCGGGTCACGGCGTCGGCGACCGTGCGGGCCGCCCGCCCCAGGCCGGTGTCCTCGGACAGCCAGGCCGGACCGTCCCCCGACCGGTCCGGCCCCGGCCGGGGCGCGTCCTGCACGGGCCGGGGCGGCGGGACGTCGCGGGGCGCGCCGATGCGCTCCCTCGGGTCGGTCATCGGCTGCTCCCCCCGTGTCCGGTCAAGCGGTGGTGCGGCTCATGCGGCGCAGTCGCGGCAGTACATCTGGTCGCCGCGGGTGGCGGCGAGCCGGCTGCGGTGCTGCACGAGGAAGCAGCGCGAGCAGGTGAACTCGTCCTCCTGCTTCGGCAGCACGCGGACGGTCAGCTCCTCGTTGGACAGGTCCGCGCCGGGCAGCTCGAGGCTCTCGTTGAAGTCGGTCTCGTCGACGTCGACCGAGGCCGACTGGGCCTCCGCCCGACGGGCCTTGAGCTCCTCGAGGGAGTCCTCGCCGAGCTCGTCGGCCTCGTTGCGGCGCGGGGCGTCGTAGTCGGTGGCCATGGGGTGTGCCCCTCCTCCGGGGTAGTTCGCGGACGCGGGGCGTCCGCCTCGTCCGACGGCGGCGGGGTCCGCCGTCGGCCTGGCCGGCCGCCCGGGGGCGGCCGCTGGTCACGGACCGGACCTGCTCCCGGCCGACCACGGGGTCGGCTCGGTACGGGACCGGCAGCCCCCCAACGCCGTGCGGCCCCGGTTTGTGCCCGCCTGTCCGCGCGGGACACACGAGGACGGACGACGGCCCGTCCGGGGCGCCGGGACCGGCCCGGGCGGGCGGTCGGGAGGCGGAGTGCCGGAGGTTACCCTGCCGCCCGTGTCGAGTCCCGTGGGAGCTGACCCCGCCGTCGTCGGTCCGTATCTCGCCTCCGTGCTCAACGACGAGCGCTGGCGGGAGGTGAGCGTCGAGCTGATCGCGGCGGGCATGTCCAACCTCACCTACGTCGTCACCCCGGCCGGGGGCACGGCCGACGACGCGGTGATCCTGCGGCGACCCCCGACGGGCGCGGTCCTCGCCACCGCCCACGACATGGTCCGCGAGCACAAGGTCGTCTCCGCGCTCGGGCCGACGTCGGTCCCGGTGCCGCGGACGCTGCACCTGTGCACCGACACCGGGGTGCTGGGCGCGCCGTTCTACGTCATGGAGCGGGTCGTCGGCCTGCACGTGGTGAACGAGATCCCGGCCGGCTACGCCGACACCCCGGAGCTGCGGCGGCGGATCGGCGACGGGCTGATCGACGTCCTGGCCGACCTGCACGCCGTCGACGCCGAGGCCGTGGGCCTGGGCGACTTCGGCCGGCCCGAGGGCTTCCTCGCCCGGCAGGTGCGCCGGTGGACCAAGCAGTGGGACGCCACGCGCGACCGCGACCGCCCCCACATGGACGCCCTCGCCGAGCGGCTGGCCGAGACCGTGCCGGCCACCCAGCGGACCGGGATCGTGCACGGCGACTACCGGCTGGACAACTGCCTGCTCGACCCCGAGCGCCCCGGCGCCGTCCGCGCCGTCCTCGACTGGGAGATGTCGACCCTCGGCGACCCGCTCACCGACATCGGGATGCTGTTCGTCTACTGGCCCGAGGCCGGGGAGACCCGCCCGGTGCTCAGCCCGGTGACGACGCTGCCCGGCTTCCCCACCCGCCGGGAGATCGCCGAGCGGTACGCGGAGCGCAGCGGCGTGGACCTCTCCGACCTCGACTGGTACGTCGGGTTCGCCTTCTTCAAGTTCGCCGCGATCGTCGCCGGCATCGTGGCCCGCTCGGCCGCCGGCGCGATGGCCGGCAAGGACACCTCCGGCTACGCCGACCGCATCGACCCGTGCGTCGAGCTGGGACGCGCCGCGCTGGAGGACGGTGCCCTCTGAGCGCCGGTGGCGTGCCTAGACTCCGCGCGACCCGACCTGGACTCCGCGCGACCCGACCTGGCGCGGCCCGCCGGACCCCTCCGGGTCGCCGCCGAGGAGGACGACCGTGAGCACCAGCACCGCCACCCCGCCGGTGCGTCCCCGCAAGGACCGTCGCTACCTGCCGCCGCTGGTCTTCCTGCTCGTGCTGGCCCTGGGCGCGCTCGCCGTGTGGTGGAAGGTCTTCTCCGACGAGGGCGCCCGGGACGCGGCGCAGGCCGCGGCGTGCGAGACCGCCGAGGCGGCGCCGCCGTCGCTGGACCCCAGCACGGTCACGGTGCGCGTCTACAACGCCTCGGACCTCGCGGGCAAGGCGCAGGAGGTCGCCGGTGAGCTGACCGCGCGCGGCTTCGTCGTCGAGGAGGTCGCCAACGACCCGACCGACCGCGAGGTGACCGGCCCGGGCGAGATCCGGCACGGCGCGCGCGGCACCGACGCCGCCCGGTACCTGTCGCTGTTCCTCCCGGACGCCGGCGCCTACCAGGACACCCGCGCCGACGCCCGCGTCGACCTGGTGATCGGCCCGGAGTTCACCGGGCTGGCCCCGGCCGACCAGGTCGCGGCCACCCTCACCCCGATCGCCAGCGCCGAGGCCGCCTGCTGACGACCCGTCAGCGCACCTCCGGGTGGAGCCGGTCGAGCAGCGCGAGCAGCGGCCCGGCCACCGTCTCGGGGACGGCGACCGCCATCGGCTCGGCGAACGGCCGGCCGGGCAGGCCGGTGACCACCAGCCCGGCCTCGGCGGCGACCAGCGCGCCGGCGGCGTGGTCCCAGGGCTTGAGGTCCAGCTCGTAGTAGGCGTCCACCCGGCCGGCGGCCACCGAGCACAGGTCCAGCGACGCGCAGCCCTGCCGGCGGATGTCGCGGACCTCGGGGAGCAGCTGGGCGACGACGGCGCCCTGGGCCCGCCGCTGCTCCACGCGGTACCCGAACCCGGTGGCCACCAGCGTCTGCCCGAGGGACGCCGGCCGGTTGCCCTCCAGCCGCACCGGCTCGGGCCGCGCCGGGGTGGAGAGGAACGCCCCGCCACCGGCGGTGGCGGTGAACAGCTCTCCGGTGGGGACGTCGAGCACCGCGCCGGCCACCGTGACGCCGTCGACCTGGGCGGCGATGGACACGGCGTACCCGCGCAGCCCGTAGAGGAAGTTGACGGTGCCGTCGATCGGGTCGACGACCCACCGCACGCCGCTGGTGCCCGCGCGGGAGGCGCCCTCCTCGCCGAGCAGGCCGTCGTCGGGCCGGGCGGCGAGCAGCCGGCCGGTGATCAGCCGCTCGGAGGCGGTGTCGACGGCGGTGACGACGTCGGTGGGGCTGCTCTTGACGTCGACGGCGGCCGCGGCCGACCCGCGCTCGCGGGCGACGAGGTCGGCCGCCTCGCGGGCGGTCGCGACGGCGAGGCCGAGCAGCTCGGCGGGGGGTGGCGAGGCACTCACCCGGGCGATCCTGCCCGAGCCGCCGCCCGGGGTGCGGTCCCGGTCACTAGGGTGACCGGCGTGCAGGGGTTCGGCGTGGACATCGGCGGCAGCGGCATCAAGGGGTGCCTGGTCGACCTCGAGGCCGGTGCGCTCGTGGGCGAGCGGGTGCGGGTGGAGACGCCCCAGCCGTCCACGCCGGAGGCGGTCTACGAGGTCGTCGCCGGCATCGTGTCGTCCTTCGGCTGGACCGGCCGCATCGGCGTCACCTACCCCGGGGTGATGAAGCGCGGGGTCGCGCACACCGCCGCCAACATGGACAAGGCCTGGATCGGCACCGACGTCGACGCCGGGCTCAGCGCGCTGGTGCCCGGGACCGTCGAGACCCTCAACGACGCCGACGCCGCCGGGCTGGCCGAGATGCGCTACGGCGCCGGCCGGGACCAGGACGGCGTCGTCCTCATGCTCACCTTCGGCACCGGCATCGGCAGCGCGCTGTTCGTCGACGGGCGGCTGGTGCCCAACACCGAGTTCGGGCACATCCAGGTCGACGGCGAGGACGGCGAGAAGCGCGCGTCGGCGGCCGCCCGGGAGCGCGAGGACCTCAGCTACCCGCACTGGGCCAAGCGCGTCGACCGCTACCTCGACGTCCTCGAGGCGGGGCTGTGGCCCGACCTGATCATCGTCGGCGGCGGGGTGAGCAAGAAGGCCCACAAGTGGGTGCCGCTGCTGAGCACGCGGACGCCGGTGGTGCCCGCCCAGCTCCAGAACGACGCCGGCATCGTCGGGGCCGCGCTGGCCGCCGCGGAGCGGCTGGAGCCCTGACCGGGGCACGGTCCCGCCCTTCCGGGCGATCCCGCGCCGTTCGAGGCGGTGGTCACACCGACTCCCGTCGCTACAATGGAAGAGCCCCAGCCCGTCACCACCCAGCCGGGAGTCATCCCCCGTCCGAGCAGCGGCGAAACACCGTTCCGGACTCTGGGGCCCTCCCCGCTCCGCGGCCGACGGCCGGGGCCGCTGCCCGGGAGTCACACCGCCCCCGGGGAACGCACCCAGCACGGGAAGGATCCTGAGTGCCCGCCGACAAGCCTGCACCGGACGACACCGCCGCGAGCAGCACCCGCTCGAAGACGGTCGCCGCGAGCACCCGGTCTCCCCGGACCAGCGCCACCGTCGGCGTCGCCGACGACGCGCCGGCCAAGCCCGCCGCACGCAAGCGGGCCGCCACGGGCAAGGCCAAGACGGCCGCCCCCAAGGGAGCCGCGAAGCCGAGCATCAGCCCCTCCCCCGGTACCGGTGAGGGCACCGTGCTGACCGCCGTCGCGTCCGAGGACTCCGCCGTCGCGGTGGTCGACGCCGGGGCCGAGGGCCTCACCATCGACGAGACCGTCGTCGCCGGTCCCGACGGCGCCGAGGCCGAGGCGCCCGCCGCCGAGGAGACCGCCGAGGGCGGCGGCGACTTCGAGTGGGACGACGAGGAGGAGTCCGAGGCGCTGCGGCAGGCCCGCAAGGACGCCGAGCTCACCGCCTCGGCCGACTCGGTCCGCGCCTACCTCAAGCAGATCGGCAAGGTCGCCCTCCTCAACGCCGAGGAGGAAGTCGACCTCGCCAAGCGCATCGAGGCCGGCCTGTACGCCGCCGAGCGCATGCGCCAGGTCGAGGAGGAGGGCCAGAAGCTCTCCCCGCAGATGCGCCGCGACCTCAACTGGATCATCCGCGACGGCGAGCGCGCCAAGAACCACCTGCTGGAGGCCAACCTCCGCCTGGTGGTCTCCCTCGCCAAGCGCTACACCGGCCGCGGCATGGCGTTCCTGGACCTGATCCAGGAGGGCAACCTCGGCCTGATCCGCGCGGTCGAGAAGTTCGACTACACCAAGGGCTACAAGTTCTCCACGTACGCCACCTGGTGGATCCGGCAGGCGATCACCCGTGCCATGGCCGACCAGGCCCGCACCATCCGCATCCCGGTGCACATGGTCGAGGTCATCAACAAGCTCGGCCGCATCCAGCGCGAGCTGCTCCAGGACCTCGGGCGCGAGCCCACCCCGGAGGAGCTGGCCAAGGAGATGGACATCACCCCGGACAAGGTGCTGGAGATCCAGCAGTACGCCCGGGAGCCGATCAGCCTCGACCAGACCATCGGCGACGAGGGCGACAGCCAGCTCGGTGACTTCATCGAGGACTCCGAGGCGGTCGTCGCCGTCGACGCGGTCAGCTTCACCCTCATGCAGGACCAGCTGACCAGCGTGCTGCAGACGCTGTCCGAGCGGGAGGCCGGCGTGGTCCGGCTGCGGTTCGGCCTCACCGACGGCCAGCCGCGCACGCTCGACGAGATCGGCCAGGTCTACGGGGTCACCCGCGAGCGGATCCGGCAGATCGAGTCCAAGACGATGTCGAAGCTGCGCCACCCCAGCCGCTCGCAGGTGCTGCGCGACTACCTCGACTGAGGAAGGACCCTCCTGCCCCCCACCGCTCGCAGGCTCGCGGCGGGCCCCTGCAGGAGGGCCGTTCCAGGACGTCACCTGACGGCCGGCACCCAGCACGGGTGCCGGCCGTCGGCGTGTGCCGGCCGCGTTGCGGGATGGTCACGATCTCACCCTGCCGGGCGGACGGCGCGGTGTACGGCGGCACCGGCCGGGTAGACGGCGTAGCGTGGGCGACGTCGAGACAGCAGCGGACCCACAGCCGGAAACCAGCCCGGCGCCCGGAACGACCCAGCACCACCAACAGACCGGCACCACCCAGAGGTCCCTGCTGACCACCGTCCCCACCGGTCCCAGCGGTCACCGGCTCACCGGAACCCGGCGAGTCGCCCGCAGTGACACGAGGCACGGGAACAGGAGGATCCATCCTGGCGCTGTGCAGGAGGCCGATCCGCAGCAGCGGGTCCGTGCGGTAGAGAGCGAGTGATGACCCAGATGACCCAGACGCTGACGACGACCCCCGCCGCCGACGACCTGGTCGTGCCCTTCCACTGCGACCGGTGCGGCGCACTGGCCAAGGTGCGTGTCGTGCTCGCCAGCGGCAGCGACCTCGTGTTCTGCGGGCACCACGCCCGCGAGTACGAGTCCAAGCTCCGCGACATCGCCGTCGACATCATCGAGACCGACGGCGAGCAGCGCCTCGCACACTGAGAGAGGCGCTATCGTCGCTCACCGCGATGATGCCCTCACCCGACGCCGCCGCCGGCGTCCCCAATCCGCCTGACGCGGACGGGGACCCGGCGGCTCCGTCGTTCCCGGGGTCCCCCGGTCGACGGCGACCCGAGGAACCCCCGATGCCGCAGCCCCCTGCCTCCTCCCCGTCGACCGGCACCGCCCCCGAGGCGGACGCCGACGCGCACGCGGGCCTGTCCGACGACACCCGCCCGGTCCCCCGCGACCGCGGTCCCGTCGGGCCCGACGCACCCCCTCCGCCGGCCGCCGCCCCCGCCGACACACCGGAGCAGTCCGCCCCGGACGCCGGCGACACGCCCGGGCCGGACCCGGTCCACGACACCGTCGCGCTGACCGGCGGCCCGGCCGCACCGGAGACCGGGCAGCGGACCACCCAGCCGGTCGAGCCGGCCGCTGCCGAGGCTCCCGCCGGGGACGCCTCGGACACCGTCGTCCTCGGCGGTGCCGCCGCCGTCCCGGCCGACCCGCCGGCTCCCCGGCCGCCCGCCGCTCCCCCCGTCCCCCCGCCCGGCTCCGGCGACGGCCCGAGCGACGGCGGCGGTCCCGGCGAGCCGCCCGCGGGCGCCCGCCGTCCCCGCTGGCGCCGACCCGCCGTCCTGGCCCCCGCCGGCCTGCTCGCCGTCCTCGGGCTGGCCTGGGGCGTCGACGTGCTGGTGGCCGGGGACGACGTCCCCCGCAACACGGTGGTGGCCGGCATCGACGTCGGCGGCCTGTCCCCCGCGGCCGCCGCCGACCGGCTCGAGCAGGACCTCGCCCCCCGGGTCGCCGCCGACCACGTCGTCGTCGCCGACGACGTCGAGGCCACCCTGTCCCCCGCCACCGCCGGCATCACCCTCGACGTGGACGCGACCGTCGACGCCGCCGACGACCAGCCGCTGAACCCCTGGACCCGCCTGGTGTCGCTGTTCAGCGAGCGCGAGGTCGACCCGGTCATCACCGGCGAGGACACCGCGCTGGTCGCCCAGGTCGACACCATCGCCACCCAGGTGGACCGGGTGCCGGTCGACGCGACCATCGCGATCGAGGGCACCACGCCGACCCTGGTCGAGCCGGTGGACGGCCGGACGCTGGACCGCGAGGGCGCCGCCGAGGCGATCACCGCGGCGCTGGCCTCCGGCGGCGACCCGGAGACGCCGATCGAGCTGCCGGTCGACGTCGAGCCGGTGCGGGTGGGCACGGAGGAGGCGCAGCGCGTCCTCGACGAGACCGTCACCCCCGCGCTCGCCGCGCCGGTCACGGTGACCAGCCAGGACGGCGGCACCTCGGTCGAGGTCCCGGTCGAGGCGATCGCGGCGTCCCTGACGTTCACCCCGCAGGACGGCGGCGAGCTCGCCGTCGCCGTCGACCCGGCGGCGCTGCAGTCGGCCATGGCCGAGGACTTCACCGCCTTCGGCGAGCCGGCGCAGGACGCCCGCTTCGAGGTCGTGGGCGACGGCGTGCGGGTCGTGCCGTCGGTCGACGGCACCGGCGTGGACCCGCAGGCCCTGTCCGGCCAGCTGCTCGAGGTGCTGGACGACCCGGCGCCGCGCACGGTCACCGCGCAGCTGGGCCCGGTGCCGGCCGAGCTGACCACCGAGGAGGCGCAGGCGCTCGGCATCGTCGAGGAGGTCAGCTCCTTCACGACCACGACGACGAACAACGCCAGCGCCACCAACATCCGGACGGTGGCCGAGGAGGTCGACGGCGCGCTGGTGCTCCCCGGCGAGACGTTCAGCCTCAACACCCACACCGGCCCGCGCGGCACCGCGCAGGGCTACGTGCCGGCCAACGTGATCAGCGGCGGCGAGCTGTCGACGGCGGTCGGCGGCGGCATCAGCCAGTTCGCCACCACGATGTTCAACGCGGTCTTCTTCGCCGGGCTCGAGGACGTCTACCACAAGCCGCACAGCTTCTACATCAGCCGCTACCCCGCCGGCCGCGAGGCCACGGTGTACGAGGGCCAGATCGACCTGCAGTGGCGCAACGACTCCGACACCGGCATCTTCGTCGACACCCGGTGGACCCCCGGGGCCTCCGGCGGGTCGATCACGGTGACCTTCTACGGGACGCGGCGCTACGAGATCGAGGCGATCGAGGGCCCGCGGACGAACTACCGGCAGCCGGCGGTGCAGGAGAAGGTCGACGACGGCGACTGCATCCCGCAGTCCGGCGTGCAGGGCTTCGACGTCACCGTGACCCGGGTGTTCCGCGACCTGCAGAGCGGCTCGGAGATCAAGCGGGAGACGTTCGAGACCAGCTACGCCGCCGAGGCGGTCATCCGCTGCGTCGCCCCGGCGCCGGCTGCCGACCCGGCCGCACCTCCGCCCGACGGCGGCACGCCGCCGGCAGGGCCCACGGCCTGACCCCGCTCCCCGACCGGGTCCACCGGCGCCCGGCCCCGCCCCGTCGGCGGCGGGGGCGGGCGCCGGGCGTGCACACTGGCCTGGTGAGCACCGTGCGGGCCGGCGGGCGGTCCCGCACCGACGGGGCCGCGGAGGACACGCACGCCCCCGCGGCCGCCCCGCCCCCCACCGGCGCCAGCCGCGCCGACCTCCCGGCCCCCGGCCGCCTCGACCACTGGCCGCCGGTGGTCCGGGTGCCGCTGCAGGTGCTCGGGCGCACGGTGGCCAAGGCCTGGCAGGACCGCATCCTCGGGCTGTCCGGCGAGGCGGCGTTCTGGCAGATCCTCTCGGTGCCACCGCTGCTGATCGCGCTGCTCGGGTCGCTCGGCTTCCTCGGCGACTGGATCGGCGCGCAGTCGGTGCAGACGATCGAGGACACGCTGGTCGACGCCTCCAGCGAGGTGCTCACCGCCGACGTCGTCGACTCGCTGGTGCGGCCCACGCTCAGCGACATCCTGACCTCGGGCCGGCTCGACGTCGTGAGCGTGGGCTTCCTGCTCACCCTGTGGGCCGGGTCCTCGGCGACGGCGACGTTCATGAACACGATCGTCATCGCCTACGACCAGCGCGACGTCCGCGGCCCGATCGCCACCCGGCTCATGGCGCTGTGGCTGTTCGTCGTCGGCCTCGTGCTCGCGGTGGTCATGCTGCCGCTGCTGGTGCTCGGTCGCGGGGTGCTGGTCGGGCTGCTCCCGCCGGAGTGGCACGAGACGGCGACGGTGCTGATCAACGCCGTCTACTGGCCGGTGGTGGTCGTGGGCCTGCTGCTCGCGCTGACGAGCTTCTACCACGTGGTCCTGCCGCGGCGGCTGCCGTGGCGGCGGCACCTGCCGGGCACGCTGCTGGCCGTCGGCTTCTTCATGGTGGCGGCGACGGTGCTGCGGCTGTACGTGTCCGACATCCTGGTCGCCGCGCTGCCCTACGGCGCGCTGGCGACCCCGATCGCGGCGCTGCTGTTCCTGTTCTTCTTCGGGATGGCGGTGCTGCTCGGCGCCGAGCTCAACGCGACCGTCCAGGAGCGGTGGCCGGCGCCGCTGCGCCGGCACACCCGCCGGGCGCAGCGCCGCCGCGCCGCCGAACTCGAGGCCGAGGCCAAGCGCCTCGGACTCCGCTAGTCCTTGCGGAGCTGCTCGTAGATCTCCTTGCAGGCCGGGCAGACGGGGCTGCCGGGCTTGGGCGACTTGGTCACCGGGAACACCTCGCCGCACAGCGCCTCGACCAGCGTGCCCATGACGGCGCTCTCGGCGATCTTGTTCTTGCGGACGTAGTGGAAGACCTCGTTGGCGTTGCCGGTGTCCGAGTCGCGGACGTCGGGCTTCTCGAGGAGGTCGGTGCTGCTCACGGTCTCTCCCTGGCTCGGGGACGTCTCCTGCGCGGGCACCCCGGCGTCCTCCGGCGGAGGTGGTGGCCGGGCGCGACCGCCCCGCCCACCATGATGGCAGGGTGCCCCCCGAAGCTCCCCGCACCGAGCCCCGCCGTGCTGCCACCGCACCCGTGACCCTCTCCCCGGAGGTGGCCGGGGCGCTCGACGCCGGCGCCCCCGTCGTCGCCCTGGAGAGCACGCTGCTCGCCCACGGCCTGCCGCGGCCGGACAACCGCGCCGCCGCCGACGACGTCGAGGCGGCCGTGCGGGCCGGCGGCGCGGTGCCGGCCACGATCGCGGTGCTCGACGGCGTGCCGCACGTGGGGCTGACGGCCGAGCAGGTCGACCGGGTGTGCGCCGACCCCGACCTGGCGAAGCTCGGCGTCCGGGACCTGCCGGTGGCCGCCGCGCTCGGCCTGTCCGGCGCCACCACCGTCTCGAGCACCGCGCTGCTGGCGGAGGCCGCGGGGATCGGCGTGTTCGCCACCGGCGGCCTGGGCGGGGTGCACCGGCAGTCGGCCGAGACCTTCGACGAGTCCGCCGACCTCACCGCGCTCTCGCGCACCTCGCTGGCCGTCGTCTGCGCCGGCGTGAAGTCCATCCTCGACGTCCCCGCCACGCTGGAGCGGCTGGAGAGCCTCTCGGTGACCGTCGTCGGCTACGGCACCCGCACCTTCCCCGGCTTCTACGTCGCCGACTCCGGCGCCCAGGTGGACTGGGCGGTCGAGTCCCCCGAGCAGGCGGCCGCGGTGCTCGCCGCGCGGCGCGCGGTGGCGCCGGGCGCGGTCGTCGTCGCCAACCCGCTGCCGGCCGACGAGCAGCTGGACCCGGAGCTGCACGCCCGGGTCATCGCCGACGCGCTGGCCGCCGCCGAGGCCGCCGGGGTGCGCGGCAAGGCGGTGACGCCGTTCGTCCTCGACCACCTGCACCGGGCCAGCGAGGGCGCGACGCTCGCGGTGAACGTGCGGCTCGTGCTGCGCAACGCGGAGCTCGCCGGGCGGATCGCGGCCGCGCTGGCCGCCGCGGCCCGCTGAGCACCCGCCCGGTCGTCGTCGTCGGCGACCTGGCCACCGACGTCGTCGCCGTCCTGTCCGGCGAGCCGGCGCCGGGCTCGGACCGGCCGGCCGCCATCCGCACCCGCGGGGGCGGGGCGGGGGCCAACGTCGCCGCGCACCTGGCCGCGCTCGGGGTGCCGGTCACCCTCGCCGGGTGCGTGGGCGACGACCCGGCCGGCGCGGCGCTGCTCGCCGAGCTCGCCGCCGCCGGGGTGGGCCTGGCGGTGCGGACCGTGCATGGCGCGGCCAGCGGGACGATCGTCAGCCTGGTCGAGCCGGACGGGCAGCGGAGCATGCTCGCCGACCGCGGCGCCAACCTGGACCTGCGGCCCGACGACCTCCCGCCGCCGCTGCCCGGCGCCCACCTGCACCTGTCGGGCTACACGCTGCTCGACGAGCGCCCCCGCGCGGCCGGGCTCGCGGCGCTGGCCGCGGCCCGGGCGGCCGGGTGCACGGTGTCGCTGGACCCGGCGTCGACGGGCCCGCTGGCCGGCTACGGCGTGGACCGGTGGCTGGCCGACACCGCCGGCGTCGACCTGCTGCTGCCCAACGCCGACGAGGCGCGGCTGCTGTCGGGCTGCGCGGACGTGACCGACGCCGCGCGGGCGCTGGCCGCCCGGCACGGCGCGGTCGCGGTCACCCTCGGGGGCGACGGGGCGCTGTGGGCCGCCGGGACCGCGGTGCTGCACCGCCCGGCGCGCCCCGCCCGGGTCGTGGACACCACCGGCGCCGGGGACGCGTTCACCGCCGGGCTGCTCGCGGTGTGGCTGGGCGGGCCGGACGCCGACCCGGCCGCCGCGCTGGACGCGGGGCTGGCCCGGGCCGCCGAGGTGGTCGGCCGGCCGGGCGCGCGCTGAGGAGGCTCGGAGGCCGGGGCTCAGCCCTCGATGACGGTGCCGCCCTCGATGGCGCGCCGGCGGCGGGCCGGGTCGTCGAGGATGCGGTCGGGCTGCGGCGCCCGGTACCGGTGGGCGTCGAGCTTCTTCTTCGGCGGCCGGTCGTTGGCCATGACAACGGCGATCCACGGCAGCACCGTGCCGAGGACGGCGAACACGATCGCCAGCCACAGGATCTGGTAGGTCGCCGCGGCCAGCACCAGGGCGACGGCGCGGACGGCCATGGTGAGGACGTACCGCTTCTTCCGGGCCGCGTGCTGCTCGGCCAGGCTGGGCTCTGCCTGCGTGATGAGCACCGGCTCCGACCGTCGGGGTCGTGCGGACTGCTGGCTCGAGGCCACGGACACCCATCCCCTCCGCCGGCCCGGGGCCCGACGCTGTCGCCTCGCGGCCGGGTCCGGTCCCTGCTGGCCGGCCCCGGGGATCCCCGGTCCGGCCCCCATGGTGCCACCGGGACAGGGGCTGTGCAGGTGCCTCCGCGGACGATCGCGGGCCAGATCCAGCGTGTCGCGACGGACTCCCCGCCGCCTATCCGGCGGCCTGCTCCGCCGCCTCCTCGGCCGCCTTCTCGGCGGCCTGCTTGGCGGCCTGCTTCGCGGCCTGCTTGGCGGCCTGCTTCGCGGCCCTGACCTCGGCCAGCGACTCCGGGCCGGTGATGTCGGCGACCGACCGGCGCGAGCCCTCCTCGCCGTAGGACCCGGCCGCCTCGCGCCACCCCGGCGGGGTCACGCCGTACTGCTTGCCGAGCAGCGCCACGAGGATCTTCGCCTTCTGCGCGCCGAAGCCGGGCAGCTCGCCGATCCGGCGCAGCAGCGCGGCGCCGTCCGGGACGCCGTCCCACAGGCCCTCCGCCCGGCCGTCGTAGCGGTCGACGAGCAGCCGGCACAGCGCCTGGGCGCGCTGGGCCATCGAGCCCGGGTAGCGGTGCACGGCCGGCGGCCCCTGGAACCAGGCGAGCAGGACGTCGGGGTCGGCGTCGGCGATCGCGGCCGCCGAGAGCGTGTCCACCCCCATGCGGTCGGCGAGCAGCCGCGGGCCCGCGAAGGCGCGCTCCATCGGGAACTGCTGGTCGAACAGCATGCCGAGGACGAGGGCGAGCGGGTCGCGGCCGAGCAGGTCGTCGGCGGCGTCGTCCTGGGTGATGCGGAGGCTCGGCACGCCCCCGATCCTGCCGCACCGTGCGACGAGGGCATCCGGAGCGATCACCGACCTCGACGCAGGCCGGCCCGGAGGAGGTCGAGGGGACCCGCCCGTCGGCCCCTCAGAGCCCCCAGAAGGGGCCGGAGAGACCGACGCTGCGCATGTAGTCGGCGGCCCGGGCGGGCTCGCGGCGGGTGTACCCGCGGTCGAAGCGGCCGGTGTACCAGTCCGAGGCGAGGCGCCAGAGCGTGGTCAGGTCCATGACGTAGCCGCGGTCGTTCCCGGTCCGGTCGAGCCACGCGTCGACGCACGTCTCGCCGCAGAAGATCCGCTGATGGCCGCAGGTGCGGACGACGTCGTCCCAGATCCGCGCCGCGGGGACGAGGAAGTGGGCGACCTGGTCCCCCTCCGGCGGTGCGGTGCGCGTGACGTTCCACGCGTGCGGGGCCGCGCAGGCGGGGCAGGTCGTCGCGACGAGCAGTGCCGGTTCCCGGTGGAGCAGGTGGGGCATCGCGAAGGAGTCCCAGGCGCAGCCACCCCACCACAGCGTCGAGCTGCCCATCACGGAGAAGCCGAGGGGGATGGCCGAGAAGGGATGGGCCATGACGATGCTGCCGCCCTGGTCGAGGACCAGGTGCCGCGCGGCCGCGAGCTGCTCCAGGGCGTCGCGGATGCGCTGCGGTGACACGTCGAACCGGTGGGCGAGCTCGTCGGGAGCCGGTGGGCGGCCCTCCAGGGCGAATCCGGTGTAGACGGCCAGGCGGACGTCCTCGAGGTCCATGCGACCCTCCTTCGCTCGGCAGGCGTCATCCCCGGTCCCGGTGCTGCGTGACGGTCGCGGACGCGGCGGTCCGACGGTCCGGGAGCCGGGTCGGTCCGGCCCACGGACCGGGGAGAGCCGGTCGCCCGCTGCTCCGCGGCCGTCTGCGACGCCTTGCCCGACGACCCGGACACGCCCTCGCGCACGGGGTCGGGTCCAGGACCGGGGGGCGCCGGACCCGCGCGGAACGAGTCCATGTCGGCGACCCGACGCCGCAGTTCCCCAGGGACCGTCACGCTCGACCTCCGCGTCTCCCTGCAGCCTACGGTCGTCCGCTCCTCCCGCACCGCTGCTCGGGCACCGGGAGGCAACCGGGCCCCCGGTGCTGCTGGTGCCGCGCCCGTGCTCGGGAGCAGACTCGTGCCGAGCCCCTGGAGGGCTCCCCTTCCTGCGGCGGCCCCGCTCGAGAGGAGGACCCGATGACCACGACCACCACCGGCCACGTGACCGTCGGCGAGGTGATGCGGCCCCCGGTGACGACGGTCGAGCGCGACGCCCACGTGGCCGCGGCCGCGTGGCTGATGAAGAAACACCACGACAACGCGCTGGTCGTCGTCACCGACGGCGCGACGCAGGAGCCGGTCACCCTGGTCTGCGACGGCGACGTCGCCCAGGCGGTCGCGGACGGGCGGGACCTCGAGCAGGTGCGGCTCACCGACCTGCCCCTCCTGCCGATGGTGCTGGTTGCGCCGGACACGCCGGTCGCCGACGCCGCGGAGCAGATGCTCGCGGCCGGCGTCGTCTACGCGCCCGTGGTGCAGGACCGGCGGCTGGTCGGGCTGGTCGACCTCCCCGCCGTCTGCCGCGGCCTCCTCGCCGAGCGCGCGAGCGGCGGGGCATAGGGCCCGACGTCAGGCGGAGACGGAGAACAGCGGCCGGCTCCCGGGCACGTCGCGCAGGACGGGGACGCCGCGGTCGTCGGAGGCGAGCCCCGAGCCGACGACGGGGTCCCGGACCGTGCCGGAGACGAGCACCTCCCGTCCCCGGCGACGCCGACCCCGTGCCCGCCCCAGCGGGACAGCTCCGCGCGCGCCAGGGCGAGGAACCGGTCGCGGATGGAGGCCCGGGCGGCGTCGCCGACCCGCGCGACGAGCTCGGTGGAGCCCGCCACGGCGACGAACAGCACCGTCGACGGCACGGTCGTGGTGGGGTGCGCCGCCGGGCGGGTGCCGGTGGGGAACCGCTCGATCTCGGCCAGCGGGGCCTCGGTGTCCCCGAGGAAGAAGCGGTGGTCGTCGCCCTGGAGCTCGACCAGCCGTGCGCCGGGGATGTGGTCGGCGAGGTACCGGCCGATGCCGATCGGGATCACCAGGTCACCGCGGCGGTGCAGCACCAGGGCCGGGACCCGGATGGTGGGAGCACGTCGCGCAGGCCGATGCGCGGGTAGAGCTCGAACGTGCGGCGGGCCGTCCCGGAGCTGGCGCCGAGGCGCTGCAGCGTGCCCCACCAGGCGCGCAGCGCCGTGTCGCCGCGGCGTCCCGGGGCTCACGGCACGGTCCCGGGCTCACGGCACGGCGAGGAGGAAGCGGCGCACGGCGGCGTCGAACGCCGCGGGGGCCTCGAGGTTGACGACGTGACCGACGCCGGGGAGGAGCACCAACTGGGATCCGGGGATCGCGGCGTGCAGCGCCTCGGCCACCGGCCGCGGCGCCCGCACGTCCTCGGTGCCGTGGAGCAGCAGGGTCGGGACGGCGACGGTCGGCAGCACGTCCCGCAGGTCGGCGTCGGCGAACGCGGTGAGCATCGACCGCGTCCCGGCCGGACGGACGTCGAGCACCACCGCGCGGACGAGGTCGAGGGTCTCCTGCGGCACGGGGCCGGCGAAGAAGCCGGGCAGGTAGCCGTCGACCCACTCGGCCGGGGGGCGGTCGAGCTCCGCGCGCACCCGCCGCAGCCGGGCCTCGACCTCCTCCGGGGGCAGCGACCCCCTCCACCCGGCGTAGGCGGAGGCGAGGACCAGGGAGCGGACCACCTCCGGGTGGCGCTGCCACACCGCGAGCGCGAGCCCGCCGCCGAACGACAGGCCGCACAGGTGCACCCGGCCCAGGCCGAGCCCGCCGACGAGCGCGGCCACCGCGTCGGTGTACCCGGCCAGCGTCAGGTCGGCCGGCGGGTCGGGGGACGCACCGCAGCCGGGCGCGTCCCAGGCGACCACGTCGAACCCGTCCGACAGCCCCTCCAGCTGCGGCCGCCACTCCCGGCCGTCGCTCCACGCGCCGTGCAGGAGGAGCAGAGGCGCTCCTGCACCCGCGCGGTGGTAGGCGATGGTCCACCCGCCGGCCTCGACGACGTCCACGGCGGCCCCTCGACGATGCTGCTGGCCGTGGTGGGGGGGGGGGGGCGCCCCGCGCGCCCCCCGTCCCAAACCCGCCACCCCGCGGCGAGCCCCCCGGCGAGGTGTCACGCGGTCCCAGGTGCGACCGCCCCAGCCCAAGGGCTTG
>NZ_JBJGZT010000022.1:0-82149 GCF_054050655.1 Geodermatophilus sp. SYSU D00663
CTCCGCGAGGACCGACCCGTCGTGGTCGGGCAGCACGGAGAAGCCGTCGGCCGTGGGGCCCCGCCCCCCCCCGCCCGCGGCCCCCCCCCCCCCCCCCCCCCCGTGCGGGGCCGGCGGGGGCCGGCCCCGCCCCCGCGCCCCGGGCCGGCGCCGCGACCGACGGGTCCGGCGAGGGCGCGGCTAGGCCGCGCCGCCGTCGCCGCCGCGGCGGCCGGGGTCGCTCCGGCGCCTCCGCGGCCTCCGGCGCCGAGGGCCAGGACGGCGACGGCGGCGACTCCGAGTCCGCCGCGTAAGACGCCGCGTGGCGCTGCGTCCCCCGCCGCTGCGGGTGTGGGTCTGGACGGCGGCCGCGCTCGCGCTGGCCGTCGTCGCCACCCTGCTGTGGCGGGGGTCGAGCGTCGCCGCGACCGACAGCACCACCGCCGGCGAGCCGCCGGTCCCCTCGACCGCGCCGGCCGGTGAGCTCGCGCCCGCCTGGTCGGCCGACGTCGACGTCCCGCTGCCGGACGCCGTCGTCGAGGGCGGGCGGGTGGTCGTGCCCGTCGCCGACGGCGTCACGGCGCTGGACCCGGCCATGGGCGAGGAGGCCTGGCACTACCGGCGCACCGACGCCGCGCTGTGCGGGCTCTCCGCCGGCGACGGGCTGGTCGTCGCCGTCTTCCGCACCGCGGACCGCTGCGACGAGGCGCTGGCGCTCACCGCGGCCACCGGCGTGCGCGCCTGGACCCGCAACCTGAGCCTGCGCGGCGACGCCACCGTCACCGGCGCCGACCAGGTGGTCCTCGCCAGCAGCGACACCGGCGTCGTCGTCCTCGACCCGGTCGGGGACAACGTCCGCTGGCGGGCGGGCGCGGAGTCCGGCTGCACCCTGCTCGACACCGCCGCGGGCAGCGCCGGCGTCGCGGTGCTGCAGCGCTGCACCGGCTCGGCCGCCGTCCAGCTGCGGCTGTTCGACTCCTTCTCCGGCGAGGCCCGCTGGACCCGCGACCTGGCCGCCACGGGCGGCGCCGACGTGCGGCTGGCCGGCGTGGACCGGCTGGTCGCCGTCGTCACCGGCGACGCCCTGCTGGTCCACCGCCCCGACGACGGCACGCAGCTGCAGGAGCTCGCGCTCCCGGCCGCGACCGACGGCGGCGCGGAGGGCGATCCCGTGCTGCAGTCCGGGACCGGCGACGTCGCGCTGGTGTGGGCGCGCGGCACCGTCCGGGCGCTGGACGGCACGAGCGGCGCCACCCTGTGGTCGCTGCCCGCCCTCGGCCTGCCCACCGCCTCCGCCGCCGGCAAGGGCGAGGCCGGGCAGGCCGGCGTCTGGGTGCCCGAGCCCGACGGCCTCGTCCTGCGCGACCCGGCCACCGGCGCCGAGCTCTCCCGCGTGGCACTGCAGGACCCGCCGGCGCCCGGCGGGCGCGCCGCCGTCGCCGGGCCGGTGCTCGTCTACGCCCTCCCCGACCGGGTGCTCGGGTACGCATAGTCCCCGCGTAGCCGCCGCGCGGCCCCCGCGCGGCGGCGCGGCCGCCGACGGCGGGGTTCACTGGGGACCATGGTCCTGCCCGGCACCTCGCACAGCCCCGACCTCGCCATCGCCGCCGACGACCTGCGCCAGCTCGCCGACCACGACGCGACGGCGCGCACCCTCCCCGGGCGGGCCGGGCCCCTGGCCGCGCTGGACACCGGCGGCGACGGGCCCAGCGGCACGGTGCTGCTGGTCGCCGGGTACACCGGCAGCAAGGAGGACTTCGCCCCGCTGCTCGCGCCGCTGGCTGCCGACGGCTACCGGGTGGTGGCGATCGACCAGCGCGGGCAGTACGAGTCCCCCGGCCCCGACGACCCCGCCGCCTACTCGGTCGCCGAGCTCGCCGCCGACGTCGTCGTCGTGGCCTCCCTGCTGCGCGAGGAGACCGGCACCCCGCACCTGCTCGGGCACAGCTTCGGCGGGCTGGTCGGCCGCGGCGCCGTCCTCGCCGACCCCGCCGCCTTCCGCTCGCTGACCCTGCTCGGGTCGGGCCCCGCCCGGCTGGGCGGCCGGCGCGCCGAGCTGCTCGAGCACCTCGGCCCGCTGCTGGACTCCGGCGGCGTCCCCGCCGTGCACGCCACGCTCGAGCAGCTGGCGATGACCGACGAGCGCGCCCAGGCGGTGCCCGCCCCCACCCGCGCGTTCTACGCCCGCCGGTTCCTCCGCAACACCGCGGCGGGGCTGCGCGGCATGGCCGACGCGATGACCACCGAGCCCGACCGCGTGGCCGAGCTGGCCGCCACCGGCGTGCCGGTGCTGGTCGCCCACGGCGTGGCCGACGACGCCTGGCCGCCGGACGTCCAGGCGGACATGGCCCGCCGGCTGGGCGCCCGGCACGAGGTCATCGACGGCGCGATCCACTCCCCCGCCGTCGAGAACCCGCGCCGCACGCTCGAGGTGCTCGAGGCGTTCTGGTCCTCGGTGCCGGAGGGGACCCGGTGAGCGCCGCCCGGCCCTCGGCGCGCGACTGGACGGCGGAGGAGGACCTGCTCGGGTTCTTCGGGCCCGACAGCGTCACCTGGCGGGTGCACGCCGACCCGGTCTACAGCGTCGGCGGGCTGCGCGCGCTGCTGCTGCAGGCGCTGCACCCGGTCGCGATGGACGGCGTGGCCCGCAACTCGGTCTTCCGCGCGTCGCCGTGGCAGCGGCTGGTGCGCACCGCCGAGTACGTCGACACGCTGACCTTCGGCACCCGCCGTGAGGCGATCCGCGCGGTGCGGCGGGTCCGCGGCGTGCACCGGCGCCTGAGCGGCACCGAGGAGACCACCGGCCGCACCTACCGCGTCGACGACCCCGACCTGCTGCTGTGGGTGCACAACTGCGAGGTCGACTCGCTGCTCGACGTCGCCCGCCGCGTCGGCGTCGTCACCCCCGCGGAGGCCGACCGCTACGTGGCCGAGCAGGTGACCGCCGCCGAGCTCATCGGGATCGACCGCGCCGACGTCCCCGACTCGGTGGCCGCGCTCGCCGGCTACTTCGAGCGGCTCCGGCCCGAGCTCACGCTCACCGCGGCCGGGCGGGAGGCGTGGCGCTTCCTCGTCGTCCCGCCGATGCCGCGCTGGGTGCAGTTCCTGACCCCGGCCCGGCCGGCCTGGGGGTCGCTGGCGTCGCTGGCAGTGGCCACCCTGCCGCCGTGGGCCCGCCGGATGGCCTCGCTGCCCGGGCTGACGCTGACCGACACGGCGGCGACGGCGGCGCTGCGGGCGTTCCGCACCGGGATGCTCGCGCTGCCCGAGCGGGCCCGGCACTCCCCGATCCGGCGCGCCGCCTTCGAGCGGACGGCGGGCGCGGTCGAGGTCGGCGCCTAGACCTCCACTCCCCGACCTCCACTCCCCGACCTCCACTCCCCGACCTCCACTCCCCGACCTCCACTCCCCGACCTCCGGTCCCCGACCTCCGGTCCCGGACCCCCGGTCCTAGGCCCCCGCCGCGTCCCCGTCGGCGGGCAGGAAGCTCCAGGTCTCCCGCGGCGGCGTCGCCGCCTGCCCCACCGGGCAGCTGGGCCGGAAGTCGCACCAGCCGCACTGCCGGCCGGGGACGGCGGGGAACGCCTCGTCCGGCGGCACGCCGTCCTCCACCCGCCGGGTGGCGACGGCGATGTCCTCCGCGACGTCCTCGGCCCGGCGCACGTGGTTGGCCAGCGACCGCTCGGTGTGCTCGAAGGAGGCGACCGTCCCGCTGGGCAGGTGGTGCAGCTCGACCCGGCTGCACGGCCGGCGCAGCGTGCGCCGCACGCCGAGCACGTAGGCCGCCAGCGCGGCCGACCCGCGCGCCTCGTCGTCGGTGCTGGGCACCCGGCCGGTCTTGTAGTCGACGACGACCAGCTCGTCGCCGCGCTGGTCGATGCGGTCGACCCGCCCGGTCAGCGCCAGCCGCTCGGTGGTGCACGAGACCTGCCGCTCCAGCCCGACCGGCTCCTCGGCGGGGTCCAGCGCCTCGACGTAGCCGGTGACCCAGCCGGCCGCGGTGGCGCGCCAGCGGGCGGCCTGCTCGTCGTCGCGGAAGCCGTTGGCCGACCAGACGCCGTAGAGCAGCTGCCGGGCGGCGACGCCGGTGCGGCGGGCCCGCGGCAGGTCCCACCACGAGCGCAGCGCGGCGTGGACGGCGGAGCCGACCGTGTTGTGCGCCCACGGCGGGCCCTTGGGCGGCGTCGGCCGGTCGACGTAGGCGAAGCGGTAGCGGCGTGGGCAGTCGGCGAAGGTGGCCAGCTTGCTCGGCGTCGCGGGGAACAGCCGGCGCGGCATGCCGGGCATCTCGAGCTGTGCGCCGTCGGACTGCCTCACCCGGCCACGCTAACCGGCGACGGCGCCCCTGTCGGCCAGGGGCACGCTGCCGGTGGACGCGGCCACCAGCGCCTCGTACTGCTCCGGGTCGGTGGTGCACGCGCCGAGCGGCGTCGCCTTGTTCGCGCCGTGGTGGTCGCTGGACCCGGTCACCAGCAGCCCGAGGTCGGCGGCCAGGCCGCGCAGGTGCTCGCGCTGGGCCGGGTCGTGGTCGGGGTGGTCGACCTCCAGGCCGACCAGCCCGGCGTCGGCCATCGCGGCGATCGCGGCGTCGTCGACCACCCGGCCGCGCCGGGTCGCCAGGCCGTGGGCGAACACCGGCACGCCGCCGGCCGCCCGGACCAGCCGGATGCCCTCGAGCACGTCGGTGTCGGCCTTGGTCACGTGGTACGGGCCGCCCTGGTGCAGCAGCGTGGTGAAGGCCTGCTCGACCGACGCGACGACGCCCGCCTCGACCAGCGCCCGGGCCACGTGCGGGCGGCCCACCACCGCGCCGCCGCTGGAGTCCAGGACCCGCTGCCACTCCACCGGGTAGCCGGCCGCGGCGAGCGCGGCGACCATCCGCTGGCCGCGGGTCAGCCGCTCCTCGCGCAGCCGCCGCAGCTCGCCGGCCAGCTCCGGGTGGTCCGGGTCGAACAGGTAGGCCAGCAGGTGCACGCTGACCGGCCGCCCCTCGGCGGGGAACCAGCGCGCGGACAGCTCCAGGCCCGGGACGACGGTCAGCCCCTCCGGCCGGGCCGCGGCGGCCGCCGCCCACCCGTCGGTCGTGTCGTGGTCGGTGAGCGCGACGACGTCGAGGCCGGCGGCGCGGGCAGCGGCCAGGAGCCGGGCCGGGGTGTCGGTGCCGTCGGAGACCGACGAGTGGGTGTGCAGGTCGATGCGCATCGGCGTCCAGCCTCCCCCAGGCGGGCGCGCGCTGCTCAGGCCCCCGGCAGGCGCGGGATCGGCTGGGTGTCGTGCCGGGGCGGCGCCGCGGCGGGGCGCCCGTTGTCGTCCGGGTTGCCCTCGTCGTCGCCGGCCGCGGCGCCGCCCCCGTCACTGCCGAACAGCAGCTCGCTCACCTCGCGGTAGAGCAGGTCCGCGCGCGGCAGGTGGGTGATCTGCGACAGCGCCTGCTGCGAGCCGGCCGACTCGAACCGGAAGGTGCCGTAGCCGAGCAGCTGGCCGGGGACGGTCTCCTTCCAGGTCAGGTCGGTGATCCGGCGCAGGGGCAGCAGGCTGACCGTGCGGGCGACGATCCCCGAGGTCAGCAGCACGCGGCGGCGGGTGACGATGAAGTGCCGCATCCACCACTCGCCGGCCCGCAGCGCGAACCAGCCGAGGGCGCCGAGGACGACGAGCAGCCCGACGCTCGCGCTGACCCGGTTGCCGGGGTCGAGGGTGAGCACCCACAGCCCGGCGAGCAGGACGGCGACCGCCTTCGCGCCCGGCCAGAGCAGCACCGCCCAGTGCCGGCGGGTCGCCACGACCGCCTGCTCACCGGGGAGCAGGTACTTGGCGGCGTCCTTGGCCCACCGCGGCGGGCGGCCGCCGGCCGGGCCGCTCACGGCGGGGTCAGACGAGCGAGCCGACGAAGGCCGCGATCGACGACGCGGCGCTGCCGAGCGCCTCCCCGGCGCCGCGCACCACGTCGGCCGAGGCCTCGGGGCGCTGGATGACGTAGAACACGACGAAGGCCACCGCCAGCCAGACGAGCACCTTCTTCAGGTTCACCGCCACCCCCGGGGGATCCGCTCGGACCGGCGGACGACGTGCCCGCGCGGGTCGGCCCGGAGGCCGGCCCCATGGGTAACACAGGCCCCAGTGCCCTCCGCCGGGACACGCCGGGCGGCGGACGGACGGGTCAGTCCCCCGGCAGCAGGTGCTCGCTGGGCGGGCCGAGCGGGAGGTCCGGATAGAGCCGTTCGCGGAGGTCGAGCAGGCGCATCTCCTCCGCCAGCAGCCAGGCCGCCGACATCGGCCACATCACCAACCACAGCCACACGCCGAACGCCTCGCCGACGAAGGCGGCCCGGTCGTCGGAGGTGGGCACCGCCCACAGCGGCGCGTGCTGGCCGGCGGCCTCCACCGACGCCGACGAGGGGCCGGTGATGACGTCGCCGGGGTCCAGGCCCGGCAGGCCGGCGTAGCCGCAGCCCACGCCCATGCCCGGCTCCTCGGCGACCAGCACCAGCTCCGCCGACCCGCCCAGCGGCGCCGGGCCGGCGCAGCCGACGACGATCGCCCGCGCCCCGGGTTCCCCGCCCCAGGCCAGGCCGGTCACCGACCAGCCCGGCGGCACCGGGTCGGGCACCCACGCCGGCACCCGGGCGTCGGCGGTCACCGCCGCGATCGCGTCGTGGGCGATGAGCGTGGTGTGGTGCAGCGGGGTGACCGCGCCGTGCACGTGGCACCAGGCCACCGCCGAGTCCCCGGGGCGCACCACCAGTGGTTCGCCACAGCGGGGACAGACCGGGGAGGCGCTCATCGCAAGACACCGTCCTGTCACTCGGGGCTGACGTCAAGCGCTGGCGGACGGCGCCGTGCCGCCCGGCCGGGCCGTCCCGCCGCGGGCCCGGCCGTAGCCTGCCGTCGTGGCTCCCGACTCCCCCGGCGACCGGCTGCCGGTGCAGGCCTGCGTCGGCGCCGTGGTCCTCGACGGGGAGGGCCGGCTGCTGCTGGTCCGCCGGCGCAACGCCCCCGGTCGGGGGCTGTGGTCGGTGCCCGGCGGGCGGGTGGAGCCGGGTGAGACGCTGCCCGCGGCGGTCGCCCGCGAGGTGCGCGAGGAGACCGGGCTGGCGGTCCGGGTCGGCGCGGAGGTCGGCCGGGTGACCGTCCCCGGCGACGGCGTCGTCTACGACGTCGTGGACTTCGCCTGCACCCTCGAGGCCCCGGCCGCGACGCCGGTCCCGGGCGACGACGCCGACGCGGTCACCTGGGCCGGCGCCGCCGACCTCGGCCGGCTGGCCTGCACGCCGGGACTGGTCGCGACGCTGCGCGGCTGGGGTGCGCTGCCGTCCTGACCGGTCCGGCAGCGCACCCGCTCCTCAGGAGCGCGGCTTCGGCTCCGGGCGGCCGGGCTGCTCGCCGCCGCGGGCCTCGCCGTAGGAGCGCTTGGGCACCATGACCTTGCGCCGGAAGACGCAGACGACGGTGCCGTCCTGCTTGTAGCCGATCGTCTCGACGTACACGACGCCGCGGTCGTCCTTCGACTTCGACTCCGTCTTGTCCAGGACGGTGGTCTCGCCGTAGACGGTGTCGCCGTGGAAGGTCGGCGCCACGTGCCGCAGCGACTCGATCTCCAGGTTGGCGATGGCCTTGCCCGACACGTCGGGCACGCTCATGCCGAGCAGCAGCGAGTAGACGTAGTTGCCGACGACGACGTTCCTGCCGAAGTCCGTGGTCTCCGCCGCGTAGTGGGTGTCCAGGTGCAGCGGGTGGTGGTTCATCGTGATGAGGCAGAACAGGTGGTCGTCGTACTCGGTGACGGTCTTCCCGGGCCAGTGCTTGTAGACCGCCCCGACCTCGAACTCCTCGTAGTACCGACCGAACTGCATGTGCGCTCCTCCGACGTCGTCGTGCGGTGGACGGTGCCGACGTCGTGCGCGGGCGCAGGGGCCGTCCCGGGCCGGGCAGGCCAGTTGCCCACCACGCGGCGTCGGTGACCCATCTGGACGGGCGCCGATCCTACGATGCCCGGGTGGTCCAGCCGTCCCGCGCCGGCGACCCCGCGGAGGCGGACGTCGTCAGGCTCTCCACCGGCGGGCGCCGCGTCCGCCTCGCTGCCTCCCTGGCCGTCCTCGCGCTGCTGCTGGCCGGGACGGTCTGGGGCACCGACGCCTCGTTCCCGTTCGGCCCGTTCAAGATGTACTCGACCCGCGCCGAGGTGAACGCGCCGGTGGTCTCCACCCGCGTGGTCGGCCTGACCGGCGAGGGCGAGGAGGTGCGCCTGTCCGGCGGCGAGGTGGGGCTGCGCCGGGCCGAGTTCGAGGGGCAGCTCCCGCGGCTGGTCGACGACCCCGCGCTGCTGGTCACGCTGGCCGAGACCTACGCGCGCCGGCACCCGGACGCCCCCGACCTCGTCGAGGTGCAGGTGGTGCAGCGTCACTTCGAGCTCGCCGACGGGCAGCCGACCGGCGCGTGGACCGACCGCGTCCTCGTCGAGCAGGACCTGGGGGCCGGCGCGTGAGCTCCTCACCGGTCACCTCCCTCGTCTCCGCGGTCCGCGGCCTGCGCGGCTTCTGGACCCGCCCGGTCCCGCTGGCCCGCATCGCGGTGTTCCGCACCATCGCCTACCTGTTCGTGCCGGTCGACGTCTTCCTCACCACCGCCTGGGTGCGCGCGCACGCCGAGGTGCCGACCGTCTGGTACCAGCCCCTCGAGATCGCCCGCGTGCTGCACCTGCCCACGCCGACGTCGACCGTCGTCCACGTCGTGCAGTGGGCGCTGGTCCTCACCGCCCTCGCCGCGGCCACCGGCCGCGCCCCCCGTCTGCTCGGCACGGCCGTGTTCGTGCTGTACCTCGAGTGGATGGTCATCGCGATGAGCTACGGCAAGGTCGACCACGACCGCATCGCCTACCTCTTCGCGCTCGCCGTGCTGCCCACCATCGGCCGGGTCCGCTGGCGCGACCGCCGCCGGTCCGAGGCCGCCGGATGGGCGATGGCCGCCGTGATGGTGACGGTGATGCTCACCTACTTCCTCGCGGCCTGGGCGAAGATGCGCTTCGGCGGCTGGGACTGGGCGACCGGCTCGACCATCACCCGCGCGGTGATCCGCCGGGGCACCGCCCTGTCGGACTGGACGCTCGACGTCCCCGGCCTGCTGGTGACCGTGCAGTGGGTGATGCTCGTGTTCGAGTTCGCCGCGCCGCTGATGCTGCTCGTCCGGTCCGACCGGGCCCGCGTCGCCCTCGTCGTGTTCCTGCTGGGCTTCCACCTCATGGTGTTCGGCGGGCTGCGGATCATCTTCCTGCCGCACTGCGTGGCGATCCTGTCGATCCTGCCGTGGGAGCGGGCACCCGAGGCCGTCGCCGCGGTGCGCCGGCGCCTGCAGCCCGGGCGGGCCGCCACGCTGTCCGCCGCGGCACCACCCGGCTGACCCGGCGTCAGATCAGCGCACCGATGCGGGCGGCCACGTCCGCCTCGTGCTGCTGGTAGGACGCGGCGACCGCGGTGAGCAGCCCGCCCATGCCGGTGAGCGCGTCGCTCACCCCCTGGGCCGAGACCCGCCACTGCTCGTAGAGCGCGCTGAACTGCACCGCGGCCTGGCTGTCGGTCCAGCCGTCGAGCACCGAGCTCGTGACCGTGCTCGACAGCGTCGCGTGCCGCGCGGCGGTCTCGGCCGCCTCCGCCTGGCACCGCCCGGCCATCGACTGCAGCGTCCCGATGTCGACCCTCATGGCTCCTCCTGTCCGTCCCGGGTCCCTCCCGGGTGGCTGCGGACGCTAGGCCGCACCCGTCCCGGAGGCGCCGACGCCGTCCACAGCCCCGGCCCCGTCCACAACCCCGGCCGGCGGGCACCGCGGCCGGCCCGCGGCCGGGAGCGTCGCGCCCGTGTCCGCTCCCCTCCCCGCCGGCGCCGAGGCCCGCTGCTGGACGGTGGTCGGCCCCGACGGCGCCGTCGACGTCGAGGTCCGCGCCTCCGACGACGCCCGGCTCGACACCGTGCTGGTCCCGCTGGCCGCCGCCCTCGGCACCGCGGCGGCGGGGCTGTGGTCCGGCAGCACCCGGCTGCCCGGGGAGCTCCTCCTCAGCGACGACCGCCTGGTCCACGGCGCGGTCCTGGGCCTGGGCCGCCCGGTCCCCCCGTCCGGCGAGCCGGCCGCCAGCCCCCTGGAGCTGCACGTGGTCGGCGGGCCCGCCGCGGGCACCGCCGTCCCGCTGGCCACCGGCCGGCACGTGCTCGGCCGCGGCGCCGGCGCCACGCTGTCCCTCCCCGATCCCGGGGTCTCCCGCCGGCACGTCGCGCTGGACGTCGGCGCCGGCGGCATCACCGTGACCGACCTCGGCTCGACCAACGGCAGCCGGCTTGACGACGCCGACCTCGACGGCGCGGCGCACCCGTGGCGCCCCGGGGCGGTGCTGCGGCTGGGCGCGAGCTCGGTGACCGTCACCGGACCACGGGACGGGCGCGCGGCGCTGCGGCCCGGGCCGGGCGGCCGCCGGCTCGTCCGCCCGGGCGTCCCGCCGCCCGCGCACCGCCCGGAGGTGGAGGTGGCGTGGCCGGACCCGCCCGCTGCCGCACCACGGCGCCGGTTGGGCTGGGTGGCCGTCGTGCTGCCGGCGGTCGCCGGGGTCGCGCTCGCGCTGGTGCTGTCGGCACCGACCTTCCTGTTCTTCGCACTGCTCGGCCCGCTGGTGGCGGTGGGCAGCTGGGCGTCGGACCGGTGGAGCGGGTCGCGCACCGGCCGGCGGGCGGCCGCGGCGCACGCCGGGGAGGTGCAGGAGACCCGCGCCCGGCTGGCCGAGGCGGTCCGGGCCGACGTCCGGGCGGCGCGGGCGGCCGCTCCCGACCTGGCGGCGCTGACCGCCGCGGCGCGCCGGCGGACCACCCTGCTGTGGTCCCGCCGCCCCGGGGACGCGGCGGCGCTGACCGTGCGGGTGGGGACCGGCGCGGGCCCCACCCGGGTGGTCCGCGTCGAGGCGGGCCGGCGGCTGCCCGAGGCGGCGGCCGACCTGCCGGTGACCGTCGACCTGCGCCGGACCGGGGGCCTGGCCGTGACCGGCCCGCGGGAGCCCGCGCTGGGGGTGGTGCGGGGGCTGCTGGCGCAGCTGGTCGCCCTGTCCGCACCCGGCGACGTCGACGTCGCGGTCCTCGCCTCCGCCGGGCGTGCGGCCGACTGGTCCTGGGCGCGGTGGCTGCCGCACCTGCCGGCGGGCGCGGTCTCGGTCCACCTCCCGGGGCCCGGAGCCGACCCGGCGCTGCCCTCGTGGCTGACCGGCCTGGCCGACGGGTGCGGGGACGCCGAGGGGACGCCGGTCCTCGTCGTCGACCGGCCGGTCGACCCGGCGCTCGCGGAGCTCCTGCGCCGGTGCCGCGAGCGGGGCGCGGTGCTGCTGGCACTCGCCCGCCGCGGCGAGGACCTCGGCGGCTGCGTCCCGGCCGTCCTCGAGGTCGGGGGCGAGACCGGCGACACCGGGCGGCTCGGCCTCGGCGACGGTGCCCTTTCCGCCGAGGTCGTCGTCGACCGCCTGCCCCTCGCCGCCGCGGCACGGCTCGCCCGCGCCCTGGCTCCCCTGGCGCCCGCCCGGCAGGCCGCGGGGCTGCCGCGCACCGTGCGCCTGCTCGACCTGCTCGCGGACGGCCGGGACCTGCCCGCCGGGGAGGTGCCGGTCACGTGGTCGGCCACGCGGTCGTCGCTCACCGCCCGGCTGGGCGTGACCGCGGACGGCGCAGCCGAGGTCGACCTCGTGCGGGACGGGCCGCACGCCCTGGTGGCGGGGACGACCGGATCGGGGAAGTCCGAGCTGCTGCAGACGCTGGTCGCCGGGCTCGCGCTGGCGCACCCGCCCGACCGGTGCTCGTTCCTGCTGGTCGACTACAAGGGCGGCGCCGCCTTCGCCGAGGCCGTCGCGCTGCCGCACACCGTCGGCCTGGTGACCGACCTGGACGGCGCGGCCACCGCCCGGGCGCTGCGGTCGCTGACCGCGGAGCTCTCCCGCCGCGAGGCGCTGCTGGCCGCGGCGCGGGTCCCCGACCTCGCGGCGCTCCCGCCGGAGGTGGAGCTGGCGCGGCTGGTGATCGTCGTCGACGAGTTCGCGGGCCTGGCCGAGGAGCTGCCGGAGTTCGTCGCCGGCCTGGTCGGCATCGCCCAGCGGGGCCGCTCCCTCGGCGTGCACCTGGTGCTCGCGACCCAGCGCCCCGGCGGCGTGGTGTCCCCCGAGATCCGGGCCAACTGCTCGCTGCGGCTGTGCCTGCGCACCACCGACGAGGCCGACTCGCGCGACGTGCTCGGCAGCGGGATCGCCGCGACGGTGCCGGCCGACCGTCCCGGCCGCGGGTACCTGCGCACCGGCAGCGGCCGCCCGGTCCCGTTCCAGGCGGCACGGGTGTCGCTCGGCCCCGCGGCGGCTGCCGGCCCGACGGTGACCCGCTGGTCCTGGCCGGCACCCCCGGCGGGGACCGCGCCCGGGAGGCCCGCCGGCCCGACCGACCTCGCCCGGGTCACCGCGGCGACCACCGGCCACGCCGCGGCGTCGGGCGCGCGGCGGCCGCACCGGCCCTGGCAGCCGGCGCTCCCGGAGGAGCTGAGGACGACCGACCTCCCCGTCGCGGGCGGCCCTCCGACGCGGCTGGTGGTGGGGCTCGTCGACCGCCCCGACCGGCAGGCGCGGGAGCCGCTGCTGCTCGACCTCGACCGCGGCGGCGGCTGGCTGGCCGTGGGCGGTCCACGCAGCGGCCGCACCACCCTGCTCCGCACGGTGCTCGCCGAGGCCGTGGAGCGGCTGTCCCCCGGCCGCCTGCACGTGCACGTCCTCGACCACGCCGGTGGCGCGCTGGCCGCCGAGGCCGCCGGCCTGCGGCACAGCGGGACGGTGGTCGGCGGCGGCGACGCGCTGCGTACCGTCCGGCTGGTGTCCCGGCTGGCCGCGGAGGTCGCCGGGCGGCGGGCCGGAGGAGGTGCGGACTCCCCGGCGGTCCTGCTCCTGGTCGACGGGGTGGACGCACTGCTGGCGCAGCTGGACGAGGCGGTCCCGGGGCAGGGCGCGGCCGAGTTCCTCCGGCTGGTCCGCGACGGCGGCGCCGCCGCGCTGACCTGCGTCCTGACCGCCGACCGCGCCGTGCCCGGGGGCCGGCTGGCCGCGGCCGCGGGGACCCGTCTGGTCCTCCCCCTGCCCGACCGCGCCGACTACGCCGTGGCCGGCGTGCCGGTCCGCGCGGTCCCCGGCGCGCGCCCGCCGGGCCGGGCGCTGCTGGGCGAGGAGGCGCTCGAGTGCCAGCTCGCGCTGCCCCGGCCGCTGTGCCGCACTGCGCCGGCCGCCCCACCGGGCGCCGGGCCGCTGGTCGTCCCCGAGCTGCCGCCGGACCCGCCGCCGGTGCAGCCGCCTCCCGGGGAGGGCACCGACCTGCTCCGCCGCGTGCCGCTGGGTCCCGGCGGCGACGAGGGCGAGCTGCTCACCGTCGACCTGCTGCGCACCGGCGGGCTGCTCGTCGTCGGCCCGCCCGGCAGCGGCCGCACCAGCACCCTGGCGGCGCTGGGAACGACGCTGACGGCGGTCGGCGTCCCCGTCGTGCGGGTGGCCCGGGGCGGCCGGTCCGCGCCGGACGGGCTGCCGGTGCTCCCCGCCGACGACGTCGCCGGCTGGCGGGCGTGGTGCGCGGGCCTGGCCGGGCGCCCGGGCGCGGTGCTGCTGGACGACGCCGGGACGCTCGCCGACTCACCCGTGGGCACCGCCCTCACCGGCGGCGACCGCACCGACGGCGACCGCACCGACGGCGAGGTGCTCGTGCTCGCCGCCGGGACGGCCGGGGAGCTCTCCCCCGCCTTCCGCGGCCCGGTCGCCGAGCTGCGCCGCGGCCGCAGCGGCCTGCTGCTGTGCCCGGGCCCCGGCGACGCGGACCTGCTGGGCACCCGCCTGCCCCGGACGCCGGTGCCGGTCCGGCCGGGGTCGGGCTGGCTGGTCACCGCCGGGAGCCCGCAGCGGGTCCAGGTCGCCCGCGCGCGGCGGGCGGGCCCGTGACCGGCCGGTCAGAGCAGGTCGAGCGCCGGGCCGATCTCCTGCGTGGCGTACCAGGCCAGCTCGTGCCCCTCGGCCTGGTCGACGACGAACTGCGCCTCCTCGCTGCCGAGGTCGGCCTCGAGCACCACGGCGACCGCGGCGCGCACGTCCTCCTCGGCCTCCGCGCCGTCGACGTGCGCGCTGGCCACGTCGGCGAGCGCGACGTCTGCGGTGACCCGCACGGCGCCGGGGTCGGTGTCCGGGTCGTCGATCTCGGTGACCGCGCCGTCGGGGACGTCGGCGGCGAGCACCACGCGGCGGCGGGCGGCCGTGGGGTCGACGTCGACCAGCCGCAGGCTGGCCCGGGCGGCGGCGAGCAGCGCCGCGTACTCCAGCTCCTCGACGTCGGCCGCGGCGTCGCTGAGCGCGTAGTGGTCGCGCAGCCGCGGGGTGACCGCGAAGCCGGTGTGCGGCCCGCTCAGCCGGCCCTCGTCCACGAGCGTGCGGAGGACGCTTGTGGTCGCCGGCAGGTAGATCCGCACCCGGCCGCTCCTCTCCTGTCGGGGAAGGCGACCGTATCCCGCACCCCCCGGCGCGGGTCCGCCGCCGGGTCAGCGCACGGAGTCGGCGAGCGCCCCGACCTCCTGCTCGACGAGGTCGGCCAGCACGTCCACGTCCACGACGCCGTCCCGGTCGGCGTTGAGCCCGACGTAGACGTGCCCGTCGTAGCTGGTCATGCCGACCGCCAGGCCCTGCCCGCCGACGAGCGGGACCACGGGGAACACCTCGAGCATCCGGCTGCCGGCGGCGTACAGCGGCACCTGCGGGCCCGGGACGTTGGTGACGACGAGGTTGAACATCCGCCGCGACAGCCCCCGGGCCGCGCGCGCACCGAGCGCGTGCAGCGTCGGCGGGGCGAAACCGGTCAGCGCGACGAGCGTGTCGGCGCGGACCGAGCGGCCCGAGCCGGTCACCCCGCGCATCGCGTAGCTGAGGCGGGCCAGCCGCACCCACGGGTTGGGCTCCCCGACCGGCAGGTCGACCAGGTAGGCCGCCACGCTGCTGCCCGGCGCGTCCTGCTCCTCGCCCTGCACCGACACCGGCACCAGCGCGCGGACGGCGGTCGAGCCGAGCACCGGCTCGCCGCGGGACAGCAGCCAGTCGCGCAGGGCGCCGCTGAGCACGGTCAGCAGGACGTCGTTGATCGTGCCGCCGTGCGCCTTGCGGATCGCCTTGAGGTCCTCGAGGTCGGCGCGCGCGACGGCGACCCGCCGCTGGTTGCCCAGCGTGCGGGCCAGCGGGCCGTGCGGTGCCGGGACGACCGCCGAGCGGGCCGCCCGCACCAGCCCTCCGGCCACGCCCCGCACCCGCGCCGCGGTGGAGCGCAGGTCACCGACCGCCGACCGTGCGGTCTCGAGCACCGCCGTCGGGCGCTGCACGTAGTCCCCGAGCGCGTCGCGGACCAGCTCGACCGGGCCGGGCACCCGCCGCGGCGCCCAGTCGTCGGCCGACGGGACCGGCGCGTCCGGCGAGGGGTCGAGCAGGACCTGCGCGATGTCCACGGCGCCCAGGCCGTCGACCAGCGCGGGGTGGGTCTTGGTGACCACCGCGACCCGGCCGCCGGACAGGCCCTCGACCAGGTAGACCTCCCACAGCGGCCGGCCGCGGTCCAGCGGGCGCGAGGTCACCCGGGAGACCAGGTCGAGCAGCTGCGCCTCGGTGCCCGGGCGCGGCACCGCCGACCGCCGGACGTGGTAGGCGACGTCGAAGTCGGGGTCGTCGGCCCACACCGGGTTGGCCAGGTGGCCCGGCACCGGCACGATCCGCTGCCGGTAGCGCGGCACCAGCGGCAGCCGCGCCTCGACCAGCTCGGCGAGGGTGTCGAGACCGCCCTCGACCGGCTCCAGGACCAGGACTCCGGCGACGTGGATCGGCACCCCGTCGTCCTCCAGGTAGAGGAACGACGCGTCCAGGGTGCTCAGCCGCTCGGCCATCGTCCTCCTCCGGATCGGGAGCCCACCGTACGTCGCGGGCGGAGGCCGGCACACCTGCAGGACGGGGAGGCGCCGGGCCGGGACGGCGGCGTCACCCGGCCCTCCGGCGGAGGCGGCCGCGCCGGCCCGCGGAGGGCTCGGGCACCCGTGCGAGCCCGGCGGCGAGCGACCGCAGGGCGGCGCGCAGCGGGGAGCCGGGGGCCACCTCGGCGAGCGTCCGGCCGGAGGCGAGGGCGGCGTCGGTGGCGCGGCGGTCGGCCGGCAGGAACGCGCGGACCCCGCGGCCGGCGAAGCGCTCGAGGGCGCCCGCGATCTCCTCGCGCGGGTCCCCGGGGACCGGCCCGCGGCGCACCTGGTTGACCACGACCGCCGGCTCCACCTCCGGCAGCAGGTCGCGCAGCTGGCCGAGGGCGCGGACGGTGCGCTGCAGCGCCACCGGGTCGGCGCCGCTGACGCAGAGGACGTCGTCGGCGGACTCGAGCACGGTCACCGTGGCGCCGTTGCGCCGGGGCGCGGCGGTGTCGAAGGACAGCTCCTCGTCCTCCTCGAGGTTGAACGCGCAGTCCACGACGACGAGGTCGGCCGCCCGCCGCGCCTCCGTGAGCACCGCGGCGACCGCGGCGGGCCGCAGCTCGGGCCAGCGGTCGGCGCGCGCCAGCCCGGTCAGCACGGCCAGGTGCGGGCGGACCGACCAGGCCAGCCGGGTGAGCGCGGCGCCGTCGAGCGTGCCGGCCGCCGCCTGCCGCGCCGCCCCGGCCAGCCCCGGCGACTCGTCGAGCAGCCCGAGCACCTGGGCGACCACGCCGCCGTAGACGTCGGCGTCGACCAGCAGCGTGGGGACGCCGAGGCGGGCGGCCTCGTCGGCGACACCGACCGCGACGGTGGTCCGGCCGGGCGCGCCGGTCGGGCCCCACACCGCCACGACCCGGCCGCGCGGGGGCCGCTGCTCCTCCGGCTCCGGCCCGGACAGCGCCGCGGCGGGCAGCGCCGCGCGCGGGTCGGCGACGTCGTGCCCGGCCGCCGGCCCGCCCGCGACGGCGTCCCGCAGCGCGCGCACGACGTCCTCGGCCGGGGCGTCGGCCGGCAGCACCGTCCCCACGCCGAGGGCGCGCAGCCGGTCGCCGGCGCGCTCGTCCCCGGGATCGGCCAGCCCGACGACGGCCACCCCCGCGGCGGCCAGCCGGGCGACCGCGTCGCCGTCGAGCCGGTGCAGGTCGGCCGACAGCAGGGCGGCCTGGGCGGTGCCGGTGGCCGCGGTGGCCAGCAGGTCCGAGGCGTCGACGCAGCGCCGCACGACGGTGACGCCGTGGTCGGCGCGGTCGAGCGCACCGACCAGCGCCGCCTCCCACGGCGCGCCGGTGACCGCGGTGACGACCTGCAGCGCCATCAGGCGGCGGGCGCGGCGGGGGCACCGGCCGCGGGGTCGACGGCCACCGGCGGGGCCACGGGCGCCACCGGCGCGGGCGCGGGCTGCACCGGCGGGACGGGCACGGGAGCCGGACTCGGGCCCGGCGTCGGGGTCGCAGGCGGCGACGAGGAGGTCGGCACCGACGACGAGGTGGCAGCCGACGACGAGGTGGCGGCCGACGACGAGGTGGCGGCCGGGGACCGGGGGACCGCGGGCGCACGGGTGTCGTCGACGGACCCGTGCACCACGACCACCAGCGGCCGGCCGCCGATCGCGGCCAGCACGTCGGGCGCCTCGTCGGCGGCCACGCCGACCACCACCTGCACGGTCGTGGTCGTCGTCGAGAGGACGCCCTCCGCCCGGCCGCTGACCGCCTGCACCGGTGCCGAGCCGACCACGAGCACGACGCCCTCCCCCGTCGCGGTGCCCGCCGGGTCGGTGACGCCGTAGACGTCGACGACCGAGCCGCGGACCAGGCCCGGCGGCACGTAGCCGGCCTGCACCGGCAGCGCGACCTGCACGAGGTCCTCCGGCTCCTCCAGCACGGTCCGGGGCAGCAGCTCGCCGGTCCGGACCGCCCGGGCCAGGGTCCGGCCCGCGGGGTCGGTGTCGGTGGACAGGTAGGCCCCGGCGGCGTCGCCGAGCCGGACGTCGACGGCGGCCAGGTCCTCGGGGCCGAGCACGGTGCCGGCGGCGAGGTCGGCGGTCACCGACCACACGGGCACTGTGGCGTCGGCGGCGGTGAGCACGCGGGCTCCCAGCAGCACCGAGCCCAGGACGAGCAGCACGCCGAGCACCAGGCGCAGGTCCAGCCAGCGGGGCGGGCGCACGCGGCGCGGCACCGGCCCGGCCGGCGTCTCCGCGGCGGGGCCCGCCGGCACCGTGCGCGTCGCAGCGCTCACCGGGCGCTCCTCCCTCCGCTGGCCGGGCATCCCCCGGCGGCCCGCCGACCGGCGGGCGTCCGTCCCGACCGGCACGGCAAGGCTCGGTCGGACGCAGATGATGCGGTACGGATGCGGATGCGTGCACCGGTTGTCCACACGTTCGGGTGTGGACGGGAAGCGTGCGGGTGAGTGCGTTCCTGACAGACTGGCGGGGACCGGACGGAGAGCCCCATGCCCACACCGCGCTTCCTGACCCTCGACGACGTCGCCGAGACGCTCAACGTCTCGTGGTCGCAGGCCTACGCCCTCGTGCGGCGGCGGGAGCTGATCGCCATCCAGATCGGCGGCCGCGGCCAGTGGCGGGTCGAGGTCGACGAGCTGGAGCGCTTCATCCAGCAGAAGTACGCCGAGGCCCGCGCCGGCGCGGTGCCCCCCGCCGACGAGGTCGCGGCCGACGGCGCGGAGGCCACCGGGGACGAGGTCCCGGCCGGCGAGGCGCCCGCCCGGGGACGGCGCCGCACCCGCTGAGGTCAGGCGGCGCCGGGCGCGAGCGTCCGCACCACGGCGACCGCCGCGAGCACCACCGCCCGCACGCCGCGCACCGCGCCGGCCCGGCGGAAGTCGTCGGCCGCGTGCTCGGCGAGCTCCACGAAGTCGGCTCCCACCCGGTCCACCGTCCCGGTCAGCACCCCGCCGTCGTCGAGGACGACGGCCACGGTGCTGCGGTCGCGCGCCAGCCCGCGCAGCGCCCGGCGCAGGTCCATCGCGGCCCGGACGGCCGACGGCGGCGCGGCGGCGGCCGTGGTCCGCACCAGCCCGGACACCGCGACGACGGCCGGCAGCGCCACCAGCACCTCGCGCCCGCAACCGTCGTCGAGCAGCGCCCAGTCCGGCCCCAGCCCGGTGAGCAGGCCGGCCACCTCCCCGGCGCCGCGGCAGCGCAGCGACACGTGTCCGCCCACGGCCCCGCCGAGCCGGTCCGCCAGCCGCAGCGCCCCGACCTCCGCGCGGGACCGGGACGGGAGCTCGGCCCGCTCCTCGGCCACCGCGGCCGCCTCGAACTCCGCCTGCAGGTCGGCGAACAGCTGCTGCCAGCGCACGTCGCCGAGCCTAGATCCACAAGGACTCTTGCGTTTGATCGCATTTGCTTGCTTCAGTACGCCGACGTCAACGCAAGGAGGGCTCGTGTCGGCACGTCGACTCGTCATCACGACGGCGGTCATGGCCGCGCTGGCCGCCGGGCTGCGTGCGCTCACCCCGGACCTCGCCGCTCTCCTGCGCAGCGGCGGCGACCCGCAGGCCCTCGTCGACACCGCCGGCCCCGAGGCGTTGCTGCTCGACGCGGTCGCGGCCGCCGCCTGGGCCGTCTGGGCCTGGGGCGCGCTGGGGCTGGTGCTCACCGCGCTGTCGGCGCTGCCCGGCCTGGCCGGAGCCGCCGCCGGCGTCCTCCTGCGGCGGGTGGTCCCGGCGTCCGGCCGGCGGGCCGCCGCGCTCGTCCTCGGCGTCGGCCTGGTCACGGCGCCGGTGCTGACCGGGTGCGCGACCGCGGGGCCCGTCGTCGTCGCGACCACCGGCGCGCCGGCCCCGCTGGCCGTCCCCGACTGGCCGGCGCCCGTCCCCGCCCCCGCGGCGCCCGTCCCCGCTCCCGCGGTGCCCGACTGGCCGATGCCTGCCCCCGGCGAGCACGTCGTGCTGCGCGGCGAGTGCCTGTGGACCATCGCCGCCGCCGACCTGCGCGCCCGCACCGGCGTCGATCCCCCCGACTCCGCGACCGCCGCCGCCGTCGGCCGCTGGTGGACGGCGAACGCGGCCGTCATCGGCCCCGACCCCGACCTGCTGCTGCCCGGTCAGGTGCTGCGCCCGCCGCCGTGAGGGCCGCACCCCGCCGAACCCGTCCGGCCGCTCCCCCGGCCCCGTCGCCCCCACCCCGACCCGACCCCGGGAGCTCCCGTGACCGCGTCCACCCAGCCCGTCCCGCCGACCGCCGCGCCGCTGCGGACCCTGCGGCTGAGCCTCGTCCCGCCGCTGCACCCGCCGCTGACCGGACCGGCCGTCGCCCTGGTCGACCCCACCACGCCGCCGCCCCGTCCGCCGCACCGGCCCGGTCCGCGGCCGGCGCCGGAGGGACCCCGCCGCCGCAGGCCGGACCTCTTCGGCCCGGCCTGGTCGGTACGGGCCGACCTCCCCGACCCCCGCGCCACCGGGCGGCTGCTGTTCACGACCGTGCTCGAGGCGCTGGCCGGCCGCCGGCCGCTGGCCCAGGTGCAGCGGCTCGCCTCCCCCGGCGTGCACGCCGCGCTCGTCGCCGGACGGCGACCGGTCTGGTGCGCCGCCGGCACCGCGCCGCTGCTGCTCGGCCCGGTGCACGTGTGCGAGCCGGTCGACGGCGTGGCGGAGGTCAGCGCGGTGGCGCGGCGGGCCGGCCGCGCGCACGCGGTGGCCGCCCGGCTGGAGGGCATCGACGGCCGCTGGCGGTGCACCGCCCTGTCGATCGGCTGACGGTCAGGTCCGCACCCGCGTCGGGTGGGCCGCCGCGCCCGGACGGACCACGAGGACCCAGCGGAGACCGACGAACCGGGCGAGGCCCACCACGCCGCTGACCGCGATGACCGCGAGCGCCGACGCCAGCGGACCGGCGGAGACCGTCCAGGCGTCGAGCGCGGCCAGCGTGAGGCTGGAGGTCGCCAGCCCGGCCACGGCGATCCCCCCTCCGGCCCACTGCGCCGTCGCCCAGCCGACCCGGTCGCCGGCGCGGAAGGTCAGCCGGCGGTGCAGCTCGTTGGCCACGGCCGTCGAGGCGACCACCGCGACGAGGTTGGCCGGCTGGTCCCCGAGCCCGGACAACGCCAGGAACAGACAGGCGTAGACGACGTTCGCCGAGCCGCCGACCAGCACGAACCGGACGAACTGCGCCGGCACGCGGTCACTGCGGAGCCGGTCGAGCAGCGTCGGCGCCGGGGCCGCGGGGGCCCGCGTCCCCACCCGGTCGGGTGGAGGGGCGAGGACGGTCCCGGGCATGCGGCCAGGCTCCTCGCTCCCCGGCTCCGGCACATCAGGGAAGACCCTCATCCCGCACCTGATCCCGGGACGACGGCGCCCCGCCGACCACGGAGGTCGGCGGGGCGCCGGGGTGTGCGCGGGAGCGGTCAGCGACCGGCAGCCCCGTGGCAGACCTTGTACTTCTTGCCCGAGCCGCAGGGGCACGGCGCGTTGCGGGCCGGCTCCTTGGTCCCGGTGACCGTGGCGGTCTTGGCCGCCTTGGCCGGGCCGCTCTCCTTCGGCGAGGCGTCGAGCGAGGGCGCCGAGTAGCTCAGGTCCTCCTGCCGGCGCGGCTCGTCGAGGCCCTTGACCGCCAGCTGCGGCCCGGTGCCCGACGGCGCCGGGGCCTCCGCCTCGGGCGTCGCCGGGGCCGCGGGCCGGGTGCCGCTCTTGCGGGCGGTGGGCCGCCCGGCCGGGGCGCCGGTCGAGCGGCGGGCCGCCGGCCCGCCGGACGGCTTGGCCATCGACACGGGCGCGGCCCCGTCGTCGGCAGCGGAGGCAGCGGCCGGAGCGGGGGCAGGAGCAGGAGCAGGAGCAGGAGCAGCGGCGCCGTCGGCGGCCGGGGCGGGCGCGGCAGCCGCGCGGGCCGCGGCCTCCTGTGCCGCCCGCTGCCGGGCGAGCACGCGGGCGGTGCCCTCCTGCGCGGCGGCCAGCGCCTTGGCCTCGGCCTCGGCCTGCTGGGCCCGGGCCTCGGCCTCCTGCTGCTCCCTGGTCTTGACCTCCAGGTTGAACAGGAAGCCGACCGACTCCTCCTTGATGCCGTCGAGCATCGCGGTGAACATGTCGTAGCCCTCGCGCTGGTACTCCACGACCGGGTCGCGGTTGGCCATCGCGCGCAGGTGGATGCCGGCCCGCAGGTAGTCCATCTCGTAGAGGTGCTCGCGCCACTTGCGGTCGAGCACGGAGAGCAGCACCCGCCGCTCGAGCTCGCGCATGACCTCCGAGCCCAGCGCCGCCTCGCGCTCCGCGTAGGCCCGGTGCACGTCCTCGAGCAGCTCGGTGCGCAGCACGTCGGCGGTCAGGGCCGCCTGCTCGCCGTCGGCCACCCGGTCGATCAGCTCCTGGCGGTCCAGGCCCACCGGGTAGAGCGACTTGAGGCCGGTCCACAGCTGCTCGAGGTCCCAGTCCTCGGCGTAGCCGGTCTCGGTGGCGCCGTCGACGTAGGCGCGGACGACGTCGTCGAGCATGTGCTGCACCTGCTCGTGCAGGTCCTCCCCGTCGAGCACCTTGCGGCGCTCGTCGTAGATGACCGTGCGCTGCCGGTTGAGCACCTCGTCGTACTTGAGGACGTCCTTGCGGACCTCGAAGTTCTGCTGCTCGACCTGCGTCTGCGCCGAGCGGATGGCCCGGGAGACCATCTTCGACTCGATCGGCTGGTCCTCGGGGACCCGCAGCGTGGTCATCATCGACTCGAGCATCGGGCCGTTGAACCGGCGCATGAGGTCGTCGCCGAGGGAGAGGTAGAACCGCGACTCCCCCGGGTCGCCCTGCCGGCCCGACCGGCCGCGCAGCTGGTTGTCGATGCGGCGGCTCTCGTGCCGCTCGGTGCCCAGCACGTAGAGACCGCCGGCCTCGGCGACCTCCTCGTGCTCGGCCTTGACCTGGTCCTTGGCCGCGGAGAGCGCCTCGTCCCAGGCGGCCTCGTACTCCTCCGGGGTCTCCGACGGCGACAGGCCGCGGGCGCGCAGCTCCTCGTCGGCGATGAACTCGGGGTTGCCGCCGAGCTGGATGTCGGTGCCACGGCCGGCCATGTTGGTGGCCACGGTGACCGCGCCGAGCCGCCCGGCCTGGGCGACGATCGCCGCCTCCCGCGCGTGGTTCTTCGCGTTGAGGACCTCGTGCGGGATGCCGCGGCGCAGCAGCAGCTTGGACAGGACCTCGGACTTCTCGACGCTCGCGGTGCCGACGAGGACCGGCTGACCCTTCTCGTGCCGGTCGGCGATGTCGTCGATGACCGCCTCAAACTTGGCCTTCTCGGTCTTGTAGACGACGTCGGAGCGGTCCTCGCGGACCATCGGCCGGTTGGTCGGGATCGGGACGACGCCCAGCTTGTAGGTCTGGGAGAGCTCGGCCGCCTCGGTCTGGGCGGTGCCGGTCATCCCGGAGAGCTTGTCGTAGAGCCGGAAGTAGTTCTGCAGCGTGATCGTGGCGAGGGTCTGGTTCTCGTCCTTGATCTGCACCTTCTCCTTGGCCTCGATGGCCTGGTGCATGCCCTCGTTGTAGCGGCGGCCGGCCAGCACGCGGCCGGTGAACTCGTCGACGATGAGCACCTCGCCGTTGCTGACGATGTACTGCTGGTCGCGGTGGAAGAGCTCCTTGGCCTTCAGCGCGTTGTTGAGGTAGCCGATCAGCGGGGTGTTGACCGCCTCGTAGAGGTTGTCGATGCCGAGCTGGTCCTCGACGAACTCGACGCCCTCCTCGGTGACGGCGACCGTGCGCTTGGCCTCCTCCACCTCGTAGTGCTCGTCCCGCTTCATCAGCGGCACGATGCGCGCGAACTCCACGTACCACTTGCCGGCGGACTCGGCCGGGCCGCTGATGATCAGCGGCGTGCGGGCCTCGTCGATGAGGATCGAGTCGACCTCGTCGACGATCGCGTAGTGGTGGCCGCGCTGCACGAGGTCGGCCTTGGACCAGGCCATGTTGTCGCGCAGGTAGTCGAAGCCGAACTCGTTGTTCGTGCCGTAGGTGATGTCGCAGGCGTACTGCTCGCGGCGGTGCGCGGGCTTCTCGCCGGACAGGATCGTGCCCACCGACAGGCCGAGGAAGCGGTGCACCCGGCCCATCCACTCGGCGTCGCGCTTGGCCAGGTAGTCGTTGACCGTGACCACGTGCACGCCCTCGCCGGTCAGGGCGTTGAGGTAGGCCGGCAGCACGCCGGTCAGGGTCTTGCCCTCACCGGTGCGCATCTCGGCGATGTTGCCCAGGTGCAGCGCGGCGCCGCCCATCAGCTGGACGCGGAAGTGCCGCTGGCCCAGCGTGCGGGTGGCCGCCTCCCGGACGACGGCGAACGCCTCCGGGAGCAGCTGGTCGAGGGTCTCGCCGTCCTCGTACCGCTGCTTGAACTCGTCGGTCTTCGCCCGGAGCTCCGCGTCGGTGAGGTCGGCGACGTCGCCCTCCAGGGACTCGATCGCGTCGGCGATCCGGTCCAGTCGTCGGAGGATCTTGCCCTCACCGGCTCGCAGGATTCTCGAGAACACCACGACACCAGCGTAGGCGGCCCGGCCAGCACCCCGGGGACGCCGCACGTACCCTCCGCCGGGTGGCCACCGACCCCGCCGCCCTCGGGCCCGGCGCGCTCGCCTTCCTGACCGAGCGCCACCTGGCCACGCTGACCACGCTGCGCGCCGACGGGAGCCCGCACGTGGTCCCCGTCGGCGTCACCTACGACCCGGACACCCGCACCGCGCGCGTCATCACCTCCGGCGGCTCGGCCAAGGCCCGGCACGTCCGCGCCGGGCAGACGCGGGTCGCCGTCTGCCAGGTCGACGGGCGCCGGTGGCTGACCCTCGAGGGGACGGCGGTCGTGCGCGACGACGCGGCCGCGGTGGCCGACGCCGAGGCCCGCTACGCGCGGCGGTACCGGCAGCCGCGGGAGAACCCGGCGCGGGTCGTCGTCGAGATCTCGGTCGACCGGGTGCTCGGCAACGCCTGAGGAAGGACCCCGTCCTCCCCACCCCTCGCAGGCCCGGCAGGAGGACCCCCTGCCCCCACCGCTCGCACGCTCGCGGCGGACCCCTGCAGCGGGCCGGGGACGGGGCCGAGACAGACCACCGGACATGCACGACCCTGATCCCGTGGAGCTCACCGGCATCGACCTGACCACCGAGGTGGTCCGCACCGCCCGGCTGGTCCTCCGGCCGTTCACCCCCGACGACGCCGGCGCGGTGCACCGCGCCACCCAGGACCCGGAGACGCAGCGCTGGATCAGCGCCGCGCCGGTGCCCTACACGCTCGCCGACGCCCGCGCGTTCGTGGACACGGTGGTGCGCCAGCGCGCCGAGGGCACCGGACTGCCGGTGGTGATCGAGGCCGACGGCGAGTTCGTCGGCACGGCGGGTCTGGTGTTCGGCGGGCGGCACCTCGGCCCGGAGATCGGTTACTCGGTGGCGCCGTGGGCGCGGCGGCGCGGCTACGCCACCGAGGTCACCGACGGCCTGGCCGGCTGGGCCTTCGCCCACGGGGCGCCCCGGGTGCACCTGGTGGTCGACGTGGACAACCCCGCCTCGCAGGCGGTGGCGCTGCGGGCCCGGTTCACCCGCGAGGGCGTCGTCCGCTCGGCCCTGCCGCGGCGCGACGGCACCCGCGCCGACGCCGTGCTGTTCGGCCGGCTGGCCGCCGACTGAGGACCGGCCCTCCCCGACGGGCACCGCGGCCGCGGGGCGGACCGGCCGGGCGCGGCTCCCGGGGCCCGGACACGGCGGAGGGGCCGCGCCGGCACGGCACGGCCCCTCCGGGACGGTCAGCGCGGGACGGCGGCGGGCTCGGCCGGTGCCGCGACGTGGGAGGACCCGGTGCCCAGCGGCGGCTCCACCAGCCGGATCAGGCCGTAGTCGAACGCGTGCCGCCGGTAGACGACGGTCGGCTGGCCGGTGTCGGCGCACTGGAAGAGGAAGAAGTCGTGGCCCACGAGCTCCATCTCGTGCAGGGCCTGGTCGACGGTCATGGGCACGGCCGGGTGGTGCTTCTCCCGCACGATCCGGCCGGGCAGGTGCTCGTCGAGGTCGGTGACGAGGGGCTCCCCGGCGAACTGCTGCTCGACGTCGGGGATGCCGAGCGCCGGGGTCTCCAGCGGCGCGGCGGTGGGACCGGCGACCCGCACGCTGGGCGGGGTGCGCCGGCCGTGGTGCACGCGGCGGCGGTCGTTCGCCCGCCGCAGCCGGTTGTCGAGCTTGCCGCAGCACAGGTCGAGGGCGGCGTAGAAGTCCGGCGCCGCGGCCTCGGCGCGGACCACGGGTCCCTTGCCGCGCAGGGTGATCTCCACGCGCTGGCAGTTGGAGGACTGGCGGGGGTTCTTCTCGTGGAACAACTCGACGTCGATGCGCGAGAGCTTGCCGTCGAACCGTTCGAGCTGACCGACCTTGTCCTCCACGTGCTGCCGATAGTGCTCGGGCACCTCGACGTTGCGACCACGGACCACGATCTCCATCAGACCTCCCGGTCATCGGGTGTGATCGATGCAACGCTAGTCGCTGTCACGTGGGCCGGACAGTCGATCAGCGGCACTCCCGCGACGCCCTCGGGGAGCCGTCCGGGAAGCACCCAGGTGGCGCCGCGCGGACCGGCCGGGGGCCGGGACGGCGCGTCGCGGCGACGACGGCGGCCAGCACCGGCGTGTCACCGTCCGGGCGTGTCGCGGCCAGCGCGGCGGCCGCCTCGGTGAGCGTCGCGCCGCTGGTGACGACGTCGTCGACGACCACGAGCACCGCCCCGGCCGGGAGCCGGACCGGGCGGACGGCGAAGGTGCCGGCGAGGTTGGCCCGCCGCTGCGCCACCGACAGCCCCGCGGAGTCCCGCACCCGCCCGGTCCGGGTCAGCAGCCGGACGCACCCGGCGGGCACCCCCGCGGCGCGCAGGTCGCCGGCGGCGGCCGCGGCCAGCTCCCGGACGCAGTCGCGGCCGCGCGCCCGCAGCGCCGCCCGGGTCGGCGGGAGCGGGACCAGCAGCACCGGCCGGCCGGGCAGCAGCACCGCGTGCACGCCGACGGCCAGGGCCAGCGCCGCCCCGAGCGGGCCGGCGAGCTCCGCGCGGCCGTGCTCCTTGAACGCGGCGACCGCGGGGCGGACCGGCCCGGCGTAGGCGCCGGCGGCCACGGTGGGCGGCATGCCCGGCGGGAGCCGGCGCGGCGTCGCCTCGCGCGGTGCGCCGAGCAGGGCCGCGCACCGCCGGCACAGCGCCGGGCCGGGCACGCCGCAGCCCGCGCAGGTGCGCGGGAGCACGAGGTCGGCGAGCGCCGCGCCGAGACCTCCCACCACCCCAGCCTGCGGCTCCCGGCTCCCCGGCACCCGGGTCCGACCACATCTGTGGAGAGCGGCCCCTCTGCAGGCAGAAGGACCTCGTCCTCCTCCCCGCTCGCGAGCTCGCGGCGAGCCTCTGCACGAGGCCTGGCGCGAGCCTGCGAGTGGCGGGGGGCAGAGGGGTCCTCCCGCTACACCGGGTAGAAGGGCTCGGTGCCCGGTACCGGCTGCTGGCCCCGCAGCAGCGTCACCCAGGTGCCGCCGACCAGCAGCCACATCGTCCCGCCGGCGCTGACCAGCGGCAGCTGGCCCGGCGCCGTCGCCAGCGCCGTCGGCGCGCTCGGCAGGCCGGCGGTGGGCACCGTCGCCAGCCCCCACCCGTCGACGCCGACGACGTAGGGCACCACGCCCTCCTCGCCGTCGGCGAGCACCATCAGGCTGCCGGCGGTGCGCCAGCCGACGTCGACCACGGCGGTCAGCGACGGCGCCACCTCGCGCAGGTCGCGCAGCGCCACCTGGCCCTCGTCGGAGCGCACGACCGTGCCGACCAGCAGCACGGCGTCGTCCCCGCGGGTGACCACCGCGGCGGCGCGGACGCCGTCGGGCGAGAGCTGCAGCGCCGTCGCCCGGCCCTGCCCGGGCAGGGTCGGGGCGTTCACCGGCTGCGGCTGCCCGGAGGCCGGCACCCGGACGACGGTGCTCTCGTCGCGGACCACCCAGAACTCCGGCCGGGTGGCCGCGACCGTCGGCACCGACAGCCGGCCGGCGCCGGTGATCACCGGGGCCAGGGGCTGGCCGTAGGGGCCCGCCAGCAGCGACGCCGTGCCCCCGCTCACCGAGACGCCGGCCATCGCGGTCAGGGCGCTGGTGCGCGGGTCCGCGGACACCGCCGCGCCGGTCAGCCCGTAGGCGCCCTCGCCGGCCGGCCCGGGTGCGGGCTGCCCGTCGACGGTCATCAGCCGGCCGGCGTCGAGGTAGTGGCCGTCGGCGTCGGCGGGCACCGAGTCCGGGCTGTAGGAGGCCCAGTCGTCGGTGCGCTGGACGGTGGGGACGCCGTCGATGGCGACCGGCTCGCCGTTGCTGGTCACCTCCACCGAGTTCGTGCCCTCGAGCTGGTCCAGCGTCCACACGAGCTGGGCGGCGAGCTGGGCGAGCTGGTTGGGCGCGAGGTCGTCGAGGCCGGCGAGGTCGACGGTGACCGTCGCCCCGGAGACGGTCACCGCGCGGGTCAGGGTCACGCCGCCCAGCGCGTTGGTGACGCCGGCGGCCAGGGCCGGCGAGGGGCCCTCGACCAGCCGCTGCACCAGCGTCGTCGGCTGGGCGTCCCCGGAGACGAGGTACCGCGGGTCGGGCACCACGCGGGTGCCGGTCGGGTCGACGAAGTAGACGGCGAGGTCGTCGTAGAGGCGCTCGAAGTCGGGGACGAGCATGACCAGGCCGTCCGGCGGGTTGGTGATCCGCCACTCGCCGCCCACCTCGGCCAGCGTGAACTCGCGGGTGAAGACCGTGTCGTTCGGGGCCGAGAAGACGCCGCGCGGGTCGACGGTGCCGACCAGGTCGCCGGTCATGACCACGGCGCCCGAGCCGGTGGTCACCGTCGCGTAGTCCGGGCCCACGAGGGTGATGCCGGACTCGTCGGACCAGGTCGCGGCCGCCTCGGGGGTCAGGTGCTCGACGGCGACGGGGTGGCCGTTGACGGTGCTGGCGGCGGCGTCGATGAAGCCGCGGACGATCTCCTCCGGCGGCGCCCCGGCGCGCGGGCCGAGCGGCTCGATGCCGACGTCGCCGGTGGGCCGGGCCTGGGCCTCGGTGATCGCCTGCGGCGCGGATCCGGTGGGCACGGTCGAGCACGCGGCGAGCAGCCCCACCAGCAGGGCGGCCAGCGCGGCCGGCAGCCGCCTCACCGCCGCTCCCCCGGCCGGCGGACGATCGTCGGCCGCAGCGGCAGCGGCGAGCTGGTGAGGTCGGTGCCGGCCACCAGCGGGACGGTGAGCCGGAACTGTGCGCCCAGGCCCGGCTGGCCCCACACCTGCAGCCAGCCGCCGTGGAGCCGGGCGTCCTCGAGGCTGATCGACAGGCCCAGCCCGCTGCCGCCGACGGTGCGGACCCGCGAGGGGTCGGCCCGCCAGAACCGGTCGAAGACGTGCGCCGCCTCGGCCGAGGACAGCCCGACGCCGTGGTCGCGGACGGTGACCGCCGCCGCCGTCCGGTTGGCCGCGAGCGTCACCTCGATCGGCTGCCCGCTGCCGTGCTCGACGGCGTTGCCGACCAGGTTGCGCAGGATCCGCTCGACCCGCCGCGCGTCGACCTCGGCGATGACCGGGTCGGCCGGGCCGGTGACCCGCAGCTCGCAGCCGTGCCGCTCGGCCAGTGCGGTCATCCCGTCGGCCACCCGGCCCACCAGCGCGCCGAGGTCGGTGGGCGCCCAGTCGAGGACGGCGGCGCCGGCGTCGTAGCGGCTGATCTCCAGCAGGTCCGACAGCAGCCGCTCGAAGCGGTCGAGCTCCTCGTGCAGCAGCTCGGCCGACCGCGCCACGTGCGGCGGGAAGTCCCCGCGCGACTCGTGCAGCACGTCGGCGGCCATCTGCACCGTCGTCAGGGGGGTGCGCAGCTCGTGGCTGACGTCGGAGGTGAACCGCTGCTGCAGCTGGGACAGCGCCTCCAGCTGGGTGATCTGCTGCTGCAGGCTGTCGGCCATGGCGTTGAAGCTGGTGGCCAGCCGGGCCAGGTCGTCCTCGCCGCGGACGGTCATCCGCTCCTCGAGCTGGCCCTCGGCCAGCCGCTGCGCGGTGCCGGCGGCGCGGCGCACGGGGTCGACGACCAGCCGGGTCACCAGCACGCCGATCCCGGCCACGAACAGGGTGAGCGCGATGCCGCTGATCGCCACGGTGCTGCGGATCAGCGACAGCGTCTCCTGCTCCTGGTCGAGCGGGAACGCGTAGTACAGCTCGATCGCCTCGGAGGAGGAGACGTCGCCGGGGACGGGCACCCCCACCAGCAGCGTGGGCTGCGGCTCGCCGGTGTCGTCGGGGACGAGCGCGTACTGCGTGTACTGGCCGCCGCCCTGCACGCCCGCCCGGAGGTCGTCGGGCAGCGCGGGGTAGACGCCGGGCCGGCTGATCGCGGGCGGCCGCTCGGCGTTGCCGGTGCGGTAGACCATGACGACGTCGAAGTCACCGGCCGAGCCGCCGCGGGTGAGCAGCCCGTTCACGGTGCGGCCCAGGGTGGCGCGGACGCTGGCGGCGTCACCGGCGGCGATGCCCACCACCTCCGACCGGGCGTAGACGACGCCGGCCTGGGCCTGGTCGATCGCGGCCTGCTCCTTGACCGACAGCAGCTGGGTCCGGATCTGGCTGAACAGCACGAGGCTGACGATCACCACGACCGTGCCGGCCACGACCATCGTGATCGCGCCGATGCGCACGTGCAGCGACCGCCGCCAGGTGGTGACCGCCCGCCCGGCCAGCCGGCGGGCGCGGATCCGCGCCCGGACCGCCCGCCGGCGGAGACCGCGGCGCAGCGCGGGCAGGTCGGCCGGCCGCCGCCGGGACGCGCGGGCCGGGGCCGGGCGCGCCGGCGCCGGGGCGGTGTCGCGGTCGTCCGCCGGTGCCGCCGGCGCCCGCTCGGTGGTGCTCACGGGATCACGGGGGGCCGGCCTTGTAGCCGACGCCGCGGACGGTCAGGACGATCTCCGGCTTCTCCGGGTCGCGCTCGATCTTGGCCCGCAGCCGCTGCACGTGGACGTTGACCAGCCGGGTGTCGGCGGCGTGCCGGTAGCCCCACACCTGCTCGAGGAGCAGCTCGCGGGTGAACACCTGGCGCGGCTTGCGGGCCAGGGCGACCAGCAGGTCGAACTCCAGGGGCGTCAGCGGGATCGGCGAGCCGTCCCGGGTGACCTGGTGCGCCGGGACGTCGATGTGCACGTCGCCGATGGACAGCGTCTCGGCCTGGCCGGTCTCGCCGCGGCGCAACTGGGCGCGCACCCGGGCGACCAGCTCGACGGGCTTGAACGGCTTGGTGACGTAGTCGTCGGCGCCGGCCTCGAGCCCCTGGACGACGTCGATGGTGTCGCCCTTGGCGGTGAGCATGACGATCGGGACGGTCGACTGGCTGCGGATGTCCTGGGCGATCTGCAGGCCGTTGCGGCCGGGCAGCATGAGGTCGAGCAGGACGATGTCGGGCCGGGTCTGCTGGAAGACCGACAGCGCCCGGTTGCCGTCGGAGACGAAGGCGGGGTCGTAGCCCTCGCGCCGCAGGACGATGCCGAGCATCTCGGCGAGGGCGGCGTCGTCGTCGACGACCAGGACGCGGCCGCGACTGGGCCCGTTGTTCGCTGCGGTCGGAGGCACGTGACCATTCTGCGACGTCACGACCGGATAACGGTGGCGCCGGACCGAATCACCGGTCCGGCGCCACCGTCCGTCCCATCCTCCCCGCCCGCAGGGCGAGTCCTCCCCTGCCCGCAGGGCGGGGCGAGGGGCTGGAACGGCCCCTCTGCAGGGCCCCGCGCCGAGCCTGCGAGGGGGGGGCAGAGGGGTCCTCCGTCAGTAGCGGTAGTGCTCGCTCTTGTACGGGCCCTCGACCGGCACGCCGATGTAGTCGGCCTGCACCTTCGTGAGCTCGGTGAGCTTCACGCCGAGCGCGTCGAGGTGCAGCCGGGCCACGTGCTCGTCGAGCTTCTTGGGCAGCACGGTGACGGTGGGGGTCCTGCCCTCGTAGGCGGCGCGGTTGCCCCACAGCTCGATCTGGGCGAGCACCTGGTTGGAGAACGAGGCGCTCATGACGAAGCTGGGGTGCCCGGTGGCGTTGCCCAGGTTCAGCAGCCGGCCCTCGGAGAGCACGATGATCGTGTGGCCGTCGGCGAAGCGCCACTCGTCGACCTGCGGCTTGATCTGGGTCCGCTGGATGCCCGGGGTGCGGGCGAGGCCGGCCATGTCGATCTCGTTGTCGAAGTGGCCGATGTTGCCGATGATCGCCTGGTGCTTGGTCCGCCCGAGCTGCTCGGCGGTGATGATGTCGCGGTTGCCGGTGGCGGTGATGACGATGTCGGCCTTGCCGATGACCTCGTCGAGCGTGGTCACCTCGTAGCCGTGCATCGCCGCCTGGAGGGCGTTGATCGGGTCGATCTCGGTGACGATGACCCGGGCGCCCTGGCCGCGCAGCGACTCCGCGCAGCCCTTGCCGACGTCGCCGTAGCCGCAGACCACGGCCACCTTGCCGCCGATCATGACGTCGGTGGCGCGGTTGATGCCGTCGATGAGCGAGTGCCGGCAGCCGTAGAGGTTGTCGAACTTGCTCTTGGTGACCGAGTCGTTGACGTTGATCGCCGGGAACAGCAGCCGGCCGTCGCGGGCGAGCTCGTACAGCCGCATGACGCCGGTGGTGGTCTCCTCGGTGACGCCCTGGATGCCCTGGCCGATGCGGGTCCAGTAGCCGGCGTCGGTGCCCAGGCTCTCGCGCAGCGCGGTGAGGATGACGCCGTACTCCTCGGAGTCGGCCTCGGTGGTGTCCGGGACGGCGCCGTCGGCCTCGAAGCGGGTGCCCAGGTGCACGAGCAGCGTGGCGTCGCCGCCGTCGTCGAGCAGCATGTTCGGGCCGACGACGGTGCCGTCCTCGTCGCGGAACTCGAACAGCCGCTGGGTGCACCACCAGTAGTCCTCGAGGGTCTCGCCCTTCCAGGCGAAGACCGGGACGCCGGCGGGCTGCTCGGCCGTGCCCTCGGGGCCGACGACGATGGCGGCGGCGGCGTGGTCCTGGGTGGAGAAGATGTTGCAGGAGACCCAGCGGACGTCGGCGCCGAGCGCGACGAGGGTCTCGATGAGGACGGCGGTCTGCACGGTCATGTGCAGCGAGCCGGCGATGCGGGCGCCGGCCAGGGGCTGCTCGTCGCCGTACTCGGCGCGCAGCGCCATCAGTCCGGGCATCTCGTGCTCGGCGAGCTGGATCTCCTTGCGGCCGAACGGCGCCAGGGAGAGGTCGGCGACCTTGAAGTCGCCGTCGGTCAGGACGCGGGTGCCGGTAGAGGCGGTCATGTCGCTCCAGGGTCGAGGCCCCCACCGGCGGCGGGGACTCGGGGTCACTGAGGTGAGCGAGCATGCCGAGGCTTCGGCGGGGCTCGTGCCGTCGTCCAGCCTAACGCAGCGGGCCCGGCGGGCTCAGCCCTCGCAGCCGACGCCGTCGCCGTCGCCGTCCAGGGACGGGTTCCAGCCGGGGTCGCCCTCACGGAGGGGTGCGGCGCCCGCGGCGCGCACCGCGGCGCAGTCGGGATAGGGCGTCGCCGGCGCCGGCGGCGCGCTCCCCGGCGCCTCCTGGCCCGGGAGCGGGCCGCGCCCGGGCAGCGGCTCGTCCGGGCAGGCGTCCAGCACGCCGGCGACGGCGTCCCGCTCGGCGCGGGTCATCCACAGCCCGTAGGTCACCTTCACGGCGACCTGCCGGGCCACGTACGCGCACCGGTAGGACCGGGCCGGCGGCAGCCAGGTGGCGGCGTCGGAGTCGCCCTTGGCCTGGTTGAGCGGGCCGTCGACGGCGAGCAGGTTGAGCGGGTCGTTGGCGAACTCGGTGCGACGGTCGGCGTCCCACTGCTGGGCGCCCTTCTGCCAGGCGTCGGACAGCGCCACGACGTGGTCGATCTGCACCGCCTCGCTGGTCCCCTCGCCGCGGCGGAACGCGATGGTGCGGCCGGAGTACGGGTCCACGAGGGTGCCGCTGACGACGACGCAGTCGCGGGTGCCCGGCTCGAAGCGCTCCCCGGTGAGGTCGCGGGCCAGGACGTCGTTGCGGGTGTCGCAGCCGTTCTGGTCGGTGTCGACCCAGCCGTCGCCGAACTCGTCGCGGGAGTACCCGGTCTGCGGCGCGCGGCCGCGGACCTCGACGGAGTCCAGCGCCTCCAGCGCGCTGCCGGCGGACGGGACGGCGGGCGGGTCGCCGAGCAGGGCGGCGCACCCGGACCCCAGCGCGGCCACCAGGCCCAGCGCCAGCGCCGCCCGCAGCGGGGCGGGGCGGGGCCGGGCCGGTCGGAGGTGCACGACCGACGCTACGTCCGCGGCCGCGTCCCCGGCAGCCGCGACACGCGCCGCGTCAGCGCGGGTTCGTCAGCGCAGGTTCGTCAGCGCAGGTTCGTGGTCGCCCGGTAGAGGACCGCGGGGCCGCGGGCGGTGACCGGGGCGCCGGCCGGCACGAACGCCGACCGGCCCCTGGTCAGCCGGACCTCGCCGTCCGTGGACTCCAGGACCGCCTCCCCCTCGGTGCACAGGAGGACCTGCGGGCCGCGGGTGGTCAGGGACCCGGCCAGCTCGTCGAGCTGGCAGCGGGTGAGGTCGAAGTCGTCGACCGGCACCGGGTAGCGCAGCCCGCCGGGGCCGAGCACCGGGTGCAGCACCGGGATCTTGCCGTCGGAGAAGTCGAGCACCTCGATGAGCGCCGCGAGGTCGACGTGCTTGTTCGTCAGCCCCCCGCGCAGCACGTTGTCCGAGCTGGCCATGACCTCGACGCCGGCCCCGGACAGGTAGGCGTGCAGGTTGCCCGCCGGCAGGAAGACCGCCTCACCGGGGGCGAGCTTGAGGTGGTTGCACATCAGCGAGATCACCACGCCGGGGTCGCCCGGGTACTTCTCGGCCAGGGTCGTGGCCCAGCGGTAGGTGTTGATGAACTCCGGGTCGTGCGCGGCGACGAACGCGGCCGCCCTGAGCGCGACGACCTCCACCAGGTGCGTGCGCCGCTTGCCCGACAGCGCGAGCAGCTGCGGGATGGCCGCCTGCAGCCCGCCGCGGGCCAGCGCCGCGATGGTCGGCTTGAGCTCGGGCAGCTGCAGCTTGGCCAGGCAGTGCAGCGACTCCTCGACCGGCCGGAAGCCGCACAGCGCCTCGAAGGTGGTCAGCGCGAGCAGCAGCTCCGGCTTGTGCCACGGGTCCTTGAAGGTGCGGGTCGGGTCGTCCTTCGGGACCCCGGCCGCCTCCTCCGCGGCGAAGCCGGCCCGCGCCTGCGCCATCGTCGGGTGGGCCTGCAGCGACAGCGGGCTGTCGGCGGCCAGCACCTTCATGAGGAACGGCAGCCGCGGGCCGAAGCGCTCGTGCACCGCGGGCCCGAGCAGGGCGTCGGGCCGCTCCTCGATCGCCTTGTCCAGCGGCGTGCCGTCCGACAGCGTGCTGGGCAGGTCGGGGTGCCCACCCATCCAGAGCTCCGCGTAGGGCTGCTCGGCCGGGACGGTCTCGCCCAGCAGTTCGGGGATGACGGTGCGGCTACCCCAGGGGTAGTGCCGGACCGCGCTGGTCATCTGCCACATCACCGGGCAGGTTAGTGCCGGGTGGCCCGCGTGTCCGGTCCTCCGCCCCCTTGTCCTCCCCTGGAGTGGTGCCCGGGCTCAGTGGGCGGCGGCCCCGTGCGCGGCCCGCTCCTTCCTCCGGTGGAACAGCAGGGTCACGACGGCGACGACCACCGCGCCGACGACGAGCCCGACCAGAGCGCTGGCGAACGTGTTGACCAGCCACCCCACGACGCCGCCCAGGGCACCGGTGGCCTCGTGTGCCGCCTCCTCCAGGTGGTGCACCGCGCCGTAGACGGCGTGCAGCCCGAGCTCGTCGCTGCCCACCAGCAGGATGTGCCCGCCGACCCACAGCATCGCGGCGGTCCCCACGACGGTGAGCCCGGTGAGCAGCTTCGGCATGCCCTTGACCAGCCCGCGGCCGAACCCGGCCACGCCCTTCCTGTCCGACCGCGACAGCCGCAGGCCGGCGTCGTCCATCTTCACGATGAGCGCGACGACGCCGTAGACCAGGACGGTGATCGCCACGCCGACGACGGCGAGGATGGCCAGCCGCGACCAGAAGCCCTCGCTCGCCACCTCGTTCAGCGAGATGACCATGATCTCGGCCGACAGGATGAGGTCGGTGCGGACGGCGCCGCGCACGAGGGTGTTCTCGTCCGGCGGCTGTCCCTCGGCGTCACCGTGCGCGGCGGAGTGGCCGCGCAGCCGGTGCCAGACCTTCTCGGTGCCCTCGTAGCAGAGGAAGGCGCCGCCGAGCATGAGGATCGGCGTGAGCAGCCACGGCAGGAACTCGCTGAGCAGCAGGATCGCGGGCAGGATGATCAGCAGCTTGTTGCGCAGCGACCCCGTCGCGATGCGCCTGACGATCGGGATCTCGCGCTCGGCGGCGATGCCCTGCACGTACTGCGGCGTCACCGCGGTGTCGTCGACGACGACACCGGCGGCCTTGACGCCGGCCTTGGCGGCGGCGGCCCCGACGTCGTCGATGGAGGCGGCCGCGGCGCGGGCCAGGAGTGCCACGTCGTCGAACAGGGCTACGAGTCCACCGGCCACGGGAGGTCCTTCCAGTCGGTCAGCAGTCGGGTGCGCTCACGGTCGATCGCGGTCCGGTACCCCGGACCGGCCGCCCGGACACCGGCCGGTCCGGGCTCAGCGCCGCAGCGCCCGCTCCTGGTCCAGGGCCAGCGCGAGGTAGACGGCGGTGAAGTCGGCCACCGCCATCTGCCGCGCCAGGCGGGGCAGCCGGCCGTGGCGCTCGGGCTCGCCGTGCTCGGCCAGCCCGCTCACCGGCACGTTGTTGGCCGCGGCGGTGCGCAGCACCTCGCTCATCGCCTCGTGCGCCGAGCGGGGCTCCCGCTCGCCGGCGCCGTCGTGGTCGGCGGCGTCGGTGTCGCGGATGGTGAGCAGCCGCAGCCGGCGGCCGGTGTCCTCGGCGCGGTCGCGGAAGAAGTCGTCGACGTCGCGCGGCGCCAGCGGCCCGCCGAGCACCGCGCAGGCGGCGACGCGCTGGTCGGGCAGCCGGAACCCGCTGGTCGGGAGGCCGGCGAGGGTGGCCAGCTGGTCGGCGAAGCGGGCGGCCGCGGTGCCGGCCAGCGGCCCCTCGGCGGCGATGACCGGGAACGCGTCGAGCAGCTCGAGGGCGAGGGTCTTGGCCGGGTTGGTGAACGACTCGCGCGCGGGGCCGCACTCGGCGGCGACCTCGTCGAGGGCCGCGGCGATCGCCTCGGGGTCGGCCGCCTCGGCCCGCAGCAGCCCGAGGTCGGTGGCCAGCCGCAGCAGCGGGGTGAGCAGCGACCACAGGGTGGTGTGCCGCACCCGCGAGCGCGGCAGCGGCACGTAGGGCATCCGCGCGGTCGAGCAGGCCGCCCGCAGCGGGGCGTCGTCGGCGCCGATGCCCAGCAGGGTCACCCCGCGCCGGGCCGCCTCGTAGGCCGGGGTCACCGCGTAGCGGCCGGCGCCGGTCCGGGTGGCGACGACGGCGATGTCGGTCGGGCCGGTCCACACCGGCAGGTCCGGGCCGGGGACCACGTCGACGGTGACCGGGCTGGACGGGCCAAGCAGCGCCCGCAGCACCGACGCCGCCACCGCCCCCTCGCGCCGGGCGACGATCACCAGCCCGCGCGGGCGGCCGCCCTCGGTGACCCGGCCCAGCCCGGCCTCCTCGGTCAGCCGCGCGGTCTCGCGCACCTGCGCCCCGGCGCCGGCGACGGCCGGCAGCAGGCCGCGCGGGTCGCGGGCGCGCAGCACGTCGAGGTCGTCGAGGACCTCCTCGGCCAGCTCGGGCGAGGTCATCGGCCCGTCGTCCCCCCGCCGCCCCGCACCCGCGCCTCGTCGAGCAGCAGCACCGGGATGCCGTCCCGGACGGGGAAGGCCCGGTCGCACGTCGGGCACACCAGCTCGCTCGCCGCCTCGTCGACGGTCAGCGGGCTGTGGTGGGTGTCCGGGCAGGCGAGGACCTCCAGCAGCAGCGGGTCCAGGCCGAGCGGCCCCTGCGTCGTCCCCTGAGTCATGCGCGCACCATCCCCAGCACCCGGTCCCTGAGCTCTTCCATCCGCGCCCGGTCGGGCGCCTCGACGTTGAGCCGCAGCAGCGGCTCGGTGTTGCTGGCCCTCAGGTTGAACCACGAGCCGTCGGGCAGGTCGACGGTCAGCCCGTCGAGCTCGTCGACCGTCGCGCCGTCGGCCTCGAACGCCTCCCGGACCACCTTCGTCCGCTCCGCGGCGTCGGCCACGGTGGAGTTGATCTCCCCGGAGGCGGCGTAGCGGCTGTAGGCGGCCGTCAGCTCCGACAGCGGCCGGCTCTGCTCGCCGAGCGCGGCCAGCACGTGCATCGCGGCGAGCATCCCGGTGTCGGCGCGCCAGAAGTCGCGGAAGTAGTAGTGCGCGGAGTGCTCGCCACCGAACACCGCGTCGGTGCGGGCCATCTCGGCCTTGATGAACGAGTGCCCGACCCGCGTGCGCACCGGGGTGCCGCCGTGCTCGCGGACGATCTCGGGCACCGCCCGCGAGGTGATCAGGTTGTGGATCACCGTCGTCCCGCGGCCCTTGGCCAGCTCCCGGACGGCGACCAGCGCGGTGATCGCCGAGGGGCTCACCGGCTCGCCGCGCTCGTCGACGACGAACACCCGGTCGGCGTCGCCGTCGAAGGCCAGGCCGATGTCGGCGCCCTCGCGGCGGACCGCCTCCTGCAGGTCGACCAGGTTGGCCGGGTCCAGCGGGTTGGCCTCGTGGTTGGGGAAGGTGCCGTCGAGCTCGAAGTACAGCGGGACGACGTCGAGCGGCAGGCCCGCCAGGACGACGGGGACGGTGTGCCCGCCCATGCCGTTGCCGGCGTCGACGACCACCCTGAGCGGGCGGATCCGCGACAGGTCGACCAGTCCGCGCAGGTGGGCGGCGTAGTCGGGCAGCAGGTCCCGCCGGCCGATCTCGGCGACGCGGTCGGGCACGCGGTCGTAGGAGTCGCGCTCGGCCCACTCGCGGACCGTGACCAGCCCGGACTCCTGCCCCACCGGGGCGGCACCGGCGCGGCAGAGCTTGATGCCGTTGTACTGCGCCGGGTTGTGGCTGGCGGTGAACATCGCGCCGGGCACGTCCAGCGAGCCGGCGGCGAAGTAGAGCAGGTCGGTGGAGCCCAGGCCCGCCTCGAGGACGTCGACGCCGCGGGACAGGACGCCCTCGGCGAACGCGCGGGACAGCGGCACCGAGGACGGGCGCATGTCGTGCGCGGTGACGACGGCGGTGGCACCGCTCTCGGTGGTGACGAACTCGGCGAAGGCGGCGCCGATGCGCCGCGCGACGTCCTCGTCCCACTGGTCGGGGACCACGCCCCGGACGTCGTAGGCCTTGATGATCGCCGACAGGTCCGTCACTGCACACCCTCGCCTGGACTGGCCGGGCGCGTCCCCCGGTCCGGCCGACCCTATCCGCGGGCACCGGCCCGGGCTCCCGGAGGCCGGTGCGGATCCCTCGGAGGTGCGAGCGGCGGAGCCCCTCAGTCCAGGTCGGGGAGGACGCGCAGGTGGCCGCGGCGGGTGCCGCGGCCGTCGTCGGCCGGGGCGCGCGGCGGCTCGGGGCGGGCCGCCTCGCGGACGGCGTCGGCCAGCGCGAGCAGGTCGTCCCCGGTCGGGCCGGAGTCCTCGACGTCGATCTCGTGCCGGACGACCTCCCAGCCGCGCGGCACGGTCAGCCGCTCGGCGTGGAACTCGCAGAGGTCGTAGCTGTGCGGCTCGGAGAACGTGGCCAACGGGCCGACGACAGCGGTCGACTCGGCGTAGACGTAGGTCAGTGTCGCCGCCGCCGGTTGCGCGCAGCCGCTGCGACTGCAGCGACGTGACTGCCTCACCACCGGTTCCTCACGCTGGGCACAGTAGCCGCGTACCCGGGGAGTCGGCGACAGGCACACCGGACCGGCGCCCCTCCGTTCCCATCCAACCCGACGTCCCCGCGCGCCCCGTCACCGGGGGCACGGCAACGCCCCGCTGCCCCGTCCCGGTGGTGCGCCGTACGCTCGCCCCGCCATGAGCCGACCCGTCCGTCCCGACCGCTCCCGGCCCGCCCGGTCCCGCCGCGACCGGCACGGCCGGGGCCTGCGGGGCCGCCTCGTCCCCGACGAGGTCCCCCTCGCCCGCAGCCGCGCCGAGCAGTTCGACGACCTGGTGCTCGACGCGGTCGAGGACCTCGAGCGCCGCTGGGAGCGGGAGCTGGCCGGCGTCGAGTTCGCCGTCGAGGACGTGCCCTGGGTCGACCACACCAGCCCCGACGAGGTGGTGCTCGACCCGGACGTCCTCGACGACGGCACGGTGCCGCTGGCGCGGGTGCTGCCGGCGCACCGTGAGGACGGGCGGGAGGTGCCGGCGCGGATCGTCGTCTACCGGCGGCCGCTGGAGATCCGGGCGCACGACCGCGACGACCTCGCCGACCTCGTGCGCGACGTCGTCGTGGACCAGGTGGCGGTGCTGCTCGGCCGCGACCCGGAGGAGATCGACCCCACGGGGTAGGAGGAGGACCCCCTCGCCCCCCCGCTCGCAGGCTCGCCGCGGGCCCCTGCGAGCGGGCCGTTCCATCAGGTCGACAACGGGCTGCCCAGCTCGGCGGCCATCGCGCGGGCCTCGGTGAGGCGGGCGCGGGCGAAGGCGGTGTCCAGGCCGTCGCCGCGGTCGGCGCGGGTCAGCCGCGCCACCAGCTGCTCGAGGGCGACGGCGTGCCACAGCAGCCCCACGTCGGGCTCCTCCCAGCCGGCGGTGCGGGAGAGCACCACCTCCCCGATCTGCGCCCGGTCCTGCGCGTCGGGCGTGGTGGCCCACAGCGTCAGCAGGTCGCGGTGCCGGGGCGCGGGCCGGACGCCGGACCACTCGAGGACCACCAGCCGGCCCTCCCCGTCGGGCCCGCCGGAGTCGACGACGACGTTGGCGGCGCGCAGGTCGCCGTGCGCCACCTCGGACAGCGGCAGCTGCGCGGCGGCCGCGCGGACCGCCCGCAGCTCCCCCAGGCGCACGCCGCCGCGCACCAGCCGGGAGGCGTCCTCGACGGTGGCGCGGGCGCGGCGCAGCGACCCGCCGGCCGGCGGCTCCCACGGCTGCCCGGCCGGCGCCGGCAGCGGCGCGATCCGCACCGCCGCCTCGACCGCGGCGGCGGTCCACCGCGGCCCGCCGGAGGGGCCGGGGTGGACGCGGCGGGACAGCAGCCACCGGCCGTCGTCGGCCGCGGCGACCACCTCGGGGACGCCGACCTGCCGCTCCTCGGCCCACCGCCGGCCGCGCAGCTCGGCCTGCAGCCGGCCCCGGCCGCTCTCGGTGACGGCGAGGTCGAGCACCCGGTCGGCGAGCACGCCCTGCACGACGCCGACCCGCGCGGACAGGTCGGTGACGGCGAGGACCGGGTCGGACACCCCCAGCTCGGCGAGCAGCGAGACCACGCGGTCGCGGGCTGCGGACACCGTCCCCGACGCCGTCGCTCCCGGGTTCTCGGCCACGCCGGGATCGTGTCAGGCGGCCCGGTGTGCCGCACGGGATCCCCCCGGGCGGCCCCTGGGATGCTCGGGGGGATGGACTCCCCCGCGCCGGTCGCCCCCTGGGTCGTGCTCGGCGTGGCCCTGGTGGCGCTGGTGGCGGTCGTCGCGGGGCTGGCGCTGAGCCGGCGGAGGGCGCCGGCCCGGCCGCGGCAGGAGGAGCGGCCCCCGCCGCCGGAGCGGCCGCCCGGTCCCCACTGGGCCGTCGACGACCTGCCCGCGTTCCTCGAGGCGCCGCCGGGCACCCCGGTCCCGGAGACGCGACCGGCCGCGGCCCCCGCGCCGGCGGCACCGCCGGGACCCGACCCGTCCGCCCGCACAGTGGCCGCGCTGGCCGCCGCGGGCCTCGCGCTGGTCGCCGTCCTCGCGGGCGTCGCGCTGGGCAGCGACCGCGGGGAGCCGGTGGCCGCTGGCGCGCCGCGACCGGCCGTCCCCGGGCCGTCCACGCCGCCCGCCTCCCCCACTCCCGCGCGGCCCGAGCTGCCCCCCGTCCCCGCCGACCCGCTGCCCGGCGAGCGCGGAGCGGGGCTGCTCGCCGCGCGGTCGGTGCCCCTCGGTGACGCCGGCGTCGCCGCCCGGCTGGCCCTGGGCGGGCTGGTGCTCGAGCGGCGCGCGGTCGGCGTCACCGTGGGCTACCCGTCGGTGAGCGTGAGCGTCGGGACCGACGGGACGGCACTGGCGCACGTGCTGCTGCCCGCCTGGAACTGCCTGGGCACCACCGCGCCCGCGGACCCGGAGGCGGCCGGGTGCACGCCGGTCCCCACCGAGTACGCCGACCTGCCCACCCCGGCGCTGACCGTCACCCGCGACGGCGACGCGCTGCGGCTCGCCGGCCGCTTCCCCACCTACACCCGGCCCACCGCGACGCCGCCGGCGTACACCGGCCGGGTCTACGACCTGAGCGTCACCGTGGCCCCGGCCGGTGGGCTCGACGGCGGCGAGGCCCCGGCGGACGGGACGCTGTTCCTCGGCACCGAGCGGGCCGAGGCGCTGCCCGACCCGTCGCTCAGCCGGATCCGCGTCGCCGGCTGACCGGCAGCGCGGGGACCAGCCGGGCCGCGCGGTCCAGCACCGGCCGCAGCACCCGGCCCCGGCCGGACACCGCGACGCCGACCAGCGGCGCGCCCCGGACGGTGCCCAGCCCGCCGATCCCGGAGCGGCCCCACCACGGCAGCCGGTCCGCGCCGTCGACCAGCGTGAGCAGCCCGGCGCTCAGCCGCCCGCCGTCGGTGACCGTGGCGACCTCGACCCGGCCGAGGGCGGCGTGCAGCCGGGCGGCCGCGCGGACGAGGTCGCGGGCCCGCGCGTCGGGCGCGGTCGCGAGCAGGGCCGGCAGCGCGCGGTCGAGGTCGCGGGGGTCCCGGCTGCGGACGACCCGGCCGGGTGCGACGTCGTCCAGGCCGTCGACGAGCAGCGTGCTGCGGGAGGTGGCGACCCGGGCGTCGGGGCGCAGCCGGGCCAGTGCCCGCACGGTCGGGTCGCCCAGCGGCAGCCCGGCCAGCCGCAGCCGCCAGGGCCGGCGCAGCCCGGTGAGCAGGCCGAGCACGCCCGCTGCCAGGCGCTCGGCGGCGTCGTCGTCACGGGCCAGCAGCCGCGCCGGCGGCCGGCCGCCGGGGACCGGGAGGCCGTCGCCGAGCAGGGTCGCGGTGACCACCGGGCCGGCGGTGGCCAGGGCGAGCAGGGCCAGCGCGTCGGGCCGGCCCGACCAGCGCGGCTCGACGACGACCGCGGCGGGCACCAGCCGCGGTCGCGGGTGCGCCGACTGCACCGACAGCACGGTGGTCAGCCAGGGCGCCGCGGCGGTCAGCGGCGCGGCGAGGTCCCGGGCGAGCGGGACGGCGGCCCGGACCTCGCGGACCACGCGGGCCCGGCCCAGCGCCGTCCGGGTGTCCCTGTCCGCTCCGGTCACCGGGTCATCCGACCACACCGCCGTCCGGCCGCCGGGACGCCGCCGAGACGCCGCCGGGACGCCGCCGGGACGACGCAGCCCCCGGCGGCACTGCCGTCGGGGGCTGTGGTCGGGGGCTGTGGGAGGGGTCGGGGGACGTCGCACGCCGGTGTGCTGGGCGGTCCCGTCCGTCCCCGGACGCCGGGGGTCAGATGGCGCGGCGGCGCAGGCGGCGGCGCTCCCGCTCGGAGAGCCCGCCCCAGATGCCGAACCGCTCGTCGTTGGCGAGCGCGTACTCCAGGCACTCGGCCTTGACCTCGCAGCCGGTGCAGATCTTCTTCGCCTCGCGCGTGGAACCGCCCTTCTCGGGGAAGAACGCCTCCGGGTCGGTCTCGGCGCACAGCGCGCGCTCCTGCCAGGACGCGACGTCGTCGGCCAGGCCCATGCCGAGCAGCCCCATCAGGCCCTGGTCGGCCGGCCCGCTGTTGCGGGAGCCCCGCTCCGACCCGCCGACGTAGTCACTCAGCCACGAGACCTCTGCCATGACGATGCGTCCCCTCTCGCTCTCGTCCCGGACGCGGTTGCTCCGCGCCGCACACCGCGGGAATTACACGCGTGTCGTTGCCCGAGCGTCAACTTCGCCCGGTGTAAGCGGTTGACCACACGGGCCACACCCGTCACACGCCGTTCGTCACTTCTCGTCCACGCAGCCGACACGCCCGTCGAACAGTGGACAAGTGCCCATGGGGCACGATGACTTTCGTGGAGATCGTCGTGCTCGCCGGTGGCGTCGGCGGGGCCCGGTTCCTGACCGGTCTGCGGGAGGTGGCACCGCCCTCGTCGGTCACCGCGGTGGTCAACACCGGCGACGACGTGACGATGCACGGGCTGCGGATCTGCCCGGACCTCGACACCGTCGTCTACACCCTCGGCGGGGGCATCGACCCCGAGCGCGGCTGGGGCCGGGCCGGCGAGTCCTGGACGGTCAAGGAGGAGCTGGCCGCCTACGGCGCCGAGCCCACCTGGTTCGGCCTGGGCGACCGCGACCTGGCCACCCACCTCGTCCGCACCCGCATGCTCGACGCCGGCTACCCGCTCTCGGACGTCACCGCCGCGCTCGCCGACCGCTGGCAGCCGGGGGTCACCGTGCTGCCGATGAGCGACCAGCGGGTCGAGACGCACGTCGTCGTCGACGACCCCGGCAGCGGGCGGCGCAGCGCGATCCACTTCCAGGAGTGGTGGGTGCGCCACCGCGCCGGGCTCGAGCCGCACGCCTTCGTCCAGGTCGGCGCCGAGCAGGCCCGCCCGGCACCGGGCGTCGTCGAGGCGCTGGCCCGCGCCGACGCCGTCGTGCTGGCGCCGTCGAACCCGGTGGTGTCGATCGGCACGATCCTGGGCGTCCCCGGCCTGCGCGACGCGCTGCGCGCCACCCCGGGCCGGGTCGTCGGGATCTCCCCCGTCGTCGGCGGCGACGTCGTCCGCGGCATGGCCGACCGCTGCCTGCCGGTGCTCGGCGTCGAGGTCAGCGCCGAGGGCGTCGGGCGGCACTACGGCGCGCGGTCCGACGGCGGCCTGCTCGACGCCTGGCTGGTGCACACCGGCGACCGCGCCGAGGTGCCCGGCGTCGACGTGCGCGCGGTGCCGCTGCTCATGAGCTCCCCCGAGGCCACGGCCGCGATGGCCCGGGCCGCGCTGGACGCCGCGGGCGTCTCGGTCGATGGCTGAACCGGCCGGGGGTCTGCGGGTCCTGCCCGTCCGGGGGCTGCCGGAGTTCACCGCCGGGGACGACCTGGCGGGGGCGGTCGCCGGCGCCGCGCCGTGGCTGGCCGACGGCGACGTCCTCGTCGTGACCTCCAAGGTGGTGTCCAAGGTGGAGGGCCGGGTGGTCCCGGTGCCGCCGGGCGCCGACCGCGAGGCGGTGCGGCAGCGGGCGATCGACGAGGAGAGCGTCCGCGTCGTCGCCCGGCGCGGGCCGCTGAAGATCGTCGAGACGCGGCACGGCTGGGTGGTCGCCGCCGCCGGCGTCGACGCCTCGAACGTGCCCGGCGACTCGCTCGTCCTGCTCCCCGCCGACGCCGACGCCTCCGCCCGCGGGCTGCGCGACCGGCTGCGCGCGCTGCTCGGCGTCGAGGTGGCGGTGGTCGTCAGCGACACCTTCGGCCGCACCTGGCGGGAGGGGCTGACCGACGTCGCCGTCGGCTCGGCGGGGATCGCGGCGCTCACCGACCACCGCGGCGCGGTCGACGCGCACGGCAACCGGCTGGAGACGACGCAGACGGCCGTCGTCGACGAGGTCGCCGCGGCCGCGGACCTGGTCAAGGGCAAGCTCGACGGTGTGCCGGTCGCCGTCGTGCGGGGGCTCCGGTTCGAGGTGCCCGCCGAGGACACGGGCACCCGGCCGCTGGTGCGGCTGGGCCCCGGCGACCTGTTCCCCTACGGCAGCCGCGACCTGGTCGCCAGCCGGCAGCCGGTCCGCGACCTGGTGCCGCGGCCCGGGGACCGCGAGGCGGTCGCCGAGGCGTTCCGGGTGGCCAGCGCCGCGTTGCCGGAGTTCCCGGTGGTGCTGCGGCACGGCGGCGAGGGCGACGGCGTGGTCGACGTCCACCTCCCCGAGCGCGCCACGGTCACCGCCGCGCTGAACCTCGGCGCGCACATCGGGGCCGTGCTCGTCCAGCTGCACGCCGAGGGCTGGGCCACCCGGTGGGAGCCGGTCGGCACGCCGGGCGGGTCCTCACTCGTCGGGAGGTTGTGGCTGGGCTCCCCCCGGGCCTGACCGGCGCGCAGTCGCTAGCGTCGCCGCTCATGCGGGGGATCATCCTGGCCGGAGGCACGGGGAGCCGCCTGTTCCCCATCACCCAGGCGGTGAGCAAGCAGCTCATGCCGGTCTACGACAAGCCGATGGTGTACTACCCGCTCTCCACGCTGATGATGGCCGGCGTCCGCGAGGTGCTGGTGATCACCACCCCGGGCGACCAGGCCGCGTTCCGGGCGCTGCTCGGCGACGGCAGCCGGCTCGGGATGCGGATCGAGTACGCCGTGCAGGAGAAGCCCGAGGGCCTGGCGCAGGCCTTCCTCATCGGCGCCGGTTTCGTCGGTGACGAGGCCGTGGCGCTGGTCCTGGGCGACAACATCTTCTACGGCGCGGGTCTCGGGACGGCGCTGGGACGGCTGCCCGCCCCCGACGGCGGGCACGTGTTCGCCTACCACGTGGCCAACCCGCAGGACTACGGCGTCGTGGAGTTCGACGGCAGCGGCACGGTGCTCTCCATCGAGGAGAAGCCGGCGAGGCCCAAGAGCTCCTACGCCGTGCCCGGGCTGTACTTCTACGAGTCGTCGGTGGTCGAGGTGGCCCGCGGCATCCGGCCCAGCGCCCGCGGCGAGCTCGAGATCACCGCGGTCAACGAGCACTACCTGCGGCAGGGCCGGCTGACCGTCACCGTCCTCGACCGCGGCACCGCCTGGCTGGACACGGGGACGTTCGCCTCGCTGCGTCAGGCCACGGAGTTCGTCTCGGTGGTCGAGGAGCGGCAGGGCCTCAAGATCGGCTGCATCGAGGAGGTCGCCTGGCGGCAGGGCTGGCTCGACGACGACGGCCTGCGCCGCGCCGCCGGGCCCCTGGGCAAGAGCGGCTACGGCGACTACCTGCTGCGCCTCCTGGACGACCCGCGCCCCTGAGGACGGCGCCCGGCGCGACCGGGGCGGCGCCCGGGAGTGCACTTCGCGGGGCCTCCAGGGCCCGGTGTGTGCACACAGCGCGCCCGCGACGGCCGGGCAGCCGCGCCTCGTGCACACGGCGACCGGCCGGCCGCGGTCAGAAGCGGCGGTGGTCCGTCGGCGCCATCCGGGGGCCGCGGCGGGGCGGCATGCTCCCGCCGACGTGCAGCAGCCGCACCACCCGCTGCCGGTGCCCGCGCCAGGGCTCGAGCAGCTCCATCATCCCGTCGTCGTCGGTCCTCCGGCCGGCCAGCGACCAGCCCACCAGGTTCTTCAGGTGGTAGTCGCCGTAGCTGACGGTGTCGGGGCAGCCGTGCGTGCGCTGGACGACCTCGGCCGCCGTCCACACCCCGATGCCCGGCACCGTGCGCAGCTTGCGCTGGAGGGTCGGCGAGTCGCAGCCGTCGTCCGGCTCGAGCGCGTGGGCGACCGACGCCACGTGCAGCAGCGCCCGCCGGCGGGCGCCGTCGAGGCCGCAGCGGTGCCACTCCCAGTCGGTGACCTCCCGCAGCCGCCGCGGCGAGGGCAGCACCCGCATGCCCTCGGGGGCGGGGCCGGGCGCGGGGTCGCCGGCCAGCCGGAGCAGCGCCCGCCACACCCGGTGCGCCTCGACGACGGTGACCTTCTGCTCCAGCACCGCCGGGACCAGCGCGTCCCAGGTGCGGCCGGTGCGGCCCAGCCGCAGGTCGGGCGTGCGCCGGGCGATCTCGCGGACCAGCGGGTGGCAGTCCGGGTCGAAGTCCGCGCAGTCGTCGTGGGCACCGAGCCAGCCGGGCACCGCCGTGCCGGCCCACTCCGCGCCCGGGCCCCACGCCTGCACCCGCACCTCGCCGCCGCGGTGGGTGACGCGCACCGTGGCGGGCCCGCACGGGGTGGTCGTCGTCCGCCAGACGGCGTCCCCGTCCCACTGCATCGCGGGGTCCCCGGCGCTGCGCTGGTGGGGGCGCAGCACCGCCTCCAGGTCGAAGCGCCAGTCCGGCCGCCAGCAGTCGGTGAAGTCGGCGCCGGCGAGGACGGCGGGGGGTGCGGGTGCCGGCGGGGTCGGGGCCGGCGGTGCAGCGGTCACGCGGGTCTCCGGGGAGTCAGCGGGGGGCCATGCGCAGCGCGCCGTCCATCCGGATGACCTCGCCGTTGAGGTAGCCGTGCTCGACGATGGCGAGCGCCAGCTGGGCGAAGTCGTCGGGGCGGCCGAGGCGCTTGGGGAACGGGATGCCGTTGGCCAGCGCGGTGCGGGCCTCCTCGGGCAGGCCGCCGAGCAGCGGGGTGTCGACCAGGCCGGGGGCGATGGTGCACACCCGCACGCCGACGCTGGACAGGTCCCGCGCGGCCGGCAGCGTCATGCCGACGATGCCGCCCTTGGAGGCGCTGTAGGCCACCTGGCCGATCTGGCCGTCGTAGGCGGCGATCGAGGCGGTGTTGACGACGACGCCGCGCTCCCCGTCCTCCTCCGGCTCGGTGGCGGCCATGGCGGCGGCGGCCAGGCGCAGCACGTTGAAGGTGCCGACCAGGTTGACCATCACCGTGCGGAGGAACGGGTCGAGGTCGTGCGGGGTGTTGCCCTTGCCGACCGTGCGCTGCGCCCAGCCGATGCCCGCGCAGTTGACCGCGACGCGCAGCGGCCGGTCCTTGCCGGTGGCGTCCTCGATCGCGGCGGCCACCTGGGACTCGTCGGTGACGTCGGTGCGGACGAAGGTGGTGTGCCCGCCGAGCTCGTCGGCCAGCGCCTTCCCGCGCTCCTCGTTGAGGTCGACGATGGTGACCGCGGCACCGCGCGCGGCGAGCGCGCGGGAGGTGGCCTCCCCGAGGCCGGAGGCCCCACCGGACACGACAGCTGCGACGTCGAAGTTCTTCATGACCGGCATCACACCACGCACACGGTGACGTGCTGGACCGGCCCTCCTGCAGGGGTCCGCCGCGAGCCCGCGAGCGGTGGGGGGCAGGTGGGTCCTTCAGCTGAAGCGGGCACCGTGCCGCTCCTCCACGGCGGACAGCAGCTGCTTGACCCGCTCGGCGTCGGACACCGGGCAGACCATCGTGACGTCGGCGGTGGCCACGACGACGCTGTCGCGGACCCCGACCAGCGCCACGAGGTGCTCCGGATCGTCGCTGAAGACGATGTTGCCCGCGCTGTCGAGGGTCACCGCGAGCCCGCCCACGGCGTTGCCGTCGGCGGCGGCCAGCGTCTGCGCCAGCGCCGGCCACGAGCCGACGTCGAGCCACTCGACGTCGAGGTCGGCGACCAGCACCCGGCCGGGCTCGGTGGCCGCGGGCTCGAGGACGGCGTAGTCGACGCTGGTCTTCGGCAGCGTCGGGAACACCTCGGCGAGGACGGCGTCGCGCTCCGCGCCGGCCGGCGCGGCCACGATCCGCGCCAGCCCCTCCGCCGACGTCGGCAGGTGGTCGGCCAGCGCGTCGAGGACGGTGCGGGCCCGCCAGACGAACATGCCGGAGTTCCACAGGTACTCACCCGACGCCAGGTAGGCCTCGGCGGTGGCGCGGTCGGGCTTCTCCTTGAACGCGGCGGCCTCGGCGACCCCGGGCACCGCGGTGGCCGGGCCGCGGCGGACGTAGCCGAAGCCGGTCGCCGGGGCGGTCGGCGTGATGCCGAGGGTGACCAGCGCCCGCGGCCGCGCGGTCACGGCGTCGAAGGCGGTGGTCAGCGTGGCGGCGAACCGCTCGACCGGGCGGATCACGTGGTCGGCGCTCACGACGGCCAGCTCGGCGTCGGGGTCGGCCTCGGCGACCAGGGCGGCGGCCAGCCCGACGGCGTTGGCGGTGTCGCGGGCGACCGGCTCGAGCACCAGCCGGTCCGGTCGCAGCCGCGGCAGGGCCGCCCGCACCTGGGCGCCGTAGCGGGCCGCGGTGCAGACCCAGATCCGCTCGGCCGGGAGCACGGCCTCCAGCCGGGTGAAGGCCTCGGCCAGCAGGCTGTGCGGAGGGCCGTCGCCGTCCTGGAGCACGTCGAGCAGCTGCTTGGGCCGGGCGGCGCGCGACAGCGGCCACAACCGGGTCCCGGAGCCTCCCGCCATGACCACCGCGTGCCTCATGCCGCACCTCCTCGACGGGCCCGGCCGACGTCGTCGGCGCGGCGCTGGAAGCGGGCCCCGGCGGCGACCCGCCCGCTGACGTAGGACACGAGCATCCGGCCGCCGAGGCCGGCCCGGAGCGCGGCCCGCAGCGGGGCGTTGCGGGGGCCGGGGTACTGGCCGGACAGGTACCGCAGCGCGCTGGTGTGGTGCACCCGCTGCATGCGGTGCGGCTCCCGGCGGGTGGCGTGCCCGCCCTCGTGGACGACGACGGCGCTCGGCGCGTAGACGTGCAGCCAGCCCGCACGCCCCAGCCGCCGGCCGAGGTCGACGTCCTCGAAGTACATGAAGTAGCCGGGGTCGAAGCCGCCCACCGCCCGGAACGCCTCGAGGTCGACGAGGAAGCAGGAGCCCGACAGCCAGCCGGCGGTGCGCTCGCGCGGCGCCTCGCGCTCGCGGCGGTAGCGCGCCGTCCACGGGTTGCCCGGCCACGCCCAGCCCACCAGCGCGTGGCCGGCGCCGGTGGACAGCCGCGGCAGCTCGCGCGCCGACGGGTAGAGCTCGCCCTCGGGGGTGCGGATGGCCGGGCCGACGGTGGCCGCGCGCGGCCAGCGGGCGGCGACGGCGAGCAGCTCGTCGACCGACCCGGGCTCGAAGCGGACGTCGGGGTTGGCCACCAGCGCGTACCGGCCCGGGGCCCCGGCCAGGCCGGCGTTGACCGCCGCGCCGTAGCCGACGTTGCCGCCCGTGCGCAGCAGCCGCACGTGCGGGTGCGCGGCGGCGACCCGCTCCGGGACGCCGTCGGTGGACCCGTTGTCGGCCAGCACCACCTCGACGGGCCGGGTCGTCGCCTCGGCCAGCGAGGACACGAAGCCCTCGAGCGCCTCGCCGGGCGAGTAGGTGACCGCCACGACGCGCAGGGGTCCCGACGGCGGTGCGCTCACGCCTCCCAACCTAGATGCGCCTCCCCGCGGACCTCCGCGCGAGGGAGGCGACCGGGGTGGGTGAGGCGTCCGGGACGACTGTGACGGGACGTTCCCACCCCGCCGCCGAGGTCCCCGGGACTCAAGGACCGGCTCCCTACGGTCGATGGGTGTCTGTGCGCAAGTACCTCCTCACCCACCGTTGCGCCGCCGTCCCGCTCGCGCTGACCTGTGGCCTGCTCGTGCTCGGCGGCTGCAGCACCGGCGGGACCCAGGCGGACACGACCACCACCGCCGACGGGACGACCTCCGCCGGCGCCACCGGCTCCCCGGCCGACCCCACCGCCGGCACGCCCGCGGCGGACGGCTCGCCGGCGGTGGACACCGACGCCGTGCAGACCGACGCCCCCGTGGACTCCGCCTCGCTGGTGCTGGCCCGCGCCGAGTGGTCGCCCGGCCTGCCCGGCATCGAGGCCGCCGCGTTCGTCCAGGGCCTGGTCGAGACCGGCGGCGAGTGCACCGCCGTCGCCGAGCCCGCGGACGGCGGCGACGCGGTGTCCAGCGAGGCCACCGAGGCCGAGCCGGGCCCGGCGACCACCGAGTGCGGCGCGCTCGCCGTCGTCCTGCCCGAGGGCAGCACCGGCGCGTGGGCGGTCACCGTGACCTACACGTCCGGCTCGACGGAGCTGGGGTCCGAGACGGTGACGGTGGACGTCCCGTGAGCGGCCGCTCCGTCCCCCGGCGGGCGCGGCTGCTGCTGGCGCTCGCCTGCGTGCTGGCGTCCCTGGCCGGCCTCGGCGTCGTGCAGGTGACCACCGCTGCGCCCGCGCAGGCGGCCAGCGCCGCGGACTTCCGCGCCGGCAACATCATCAGCGACGCCGTCTTCTGGGACGCCTCCACGATGGCGCCCTGGGACGTGCAGGCCTTCCTCAACGGCAAGGTCTCGTCCTGCCAGGCCGGCTACACCTGCCTGAAGGACTACCGGGAGAACACCTGGACCCGGCCGGCCGACGCCCAGTGCGCCCAGTACAACGGCGTCGCGGGGCAGACGGCCGCCGACATCATCTGGAACGTCGCCCAGGCCTGCCAGGTCAACCCGCGGGTGCTGCTGGTCCTCCTGCAGAAGGAGACCAGCCTGGTCACCAAGACCAACCCGACGTGGGACAACGCCTACAAGAAGGCCACCGGCTACGGCTGCCCGGACACCGCCCCGTGCGACGCGCAGTACTACGGCTTCTACAACCAGGTCTACAAGGCCGCCTGGCAGTACCGGCGGTACGCGGTGAACTGGAGGAACTACTCGTACCAGGCCGGCCGCTGGAACACGATCCAGTGGCACCCGAACGCCGCCTGCGGGACGACGTCGGTCTACATCGAGAACCAGGCCACGGCCGGGCTGTACATCTACACGCCCTACCCGCCCAACCAGGCGGCGATGAACAACCTCTACGGCACCGGCGACGGCTGCTCGTCCTACGGCAACCGCAACTTCTGGCGGATGTTCACCGACTGGTTCGGCAGCACGCAGTACTCGGTGGTCGGCGAGATCGACGCCCTCTGGCAGCGGATGGGCGGGGTCGGCGGCGCCCTCGGCGCGCCGGTGGGCGCGCGGTACCCGACGTGGGGCAACGGCTGGACGCAGGGCTTCCAGAACGGCCGCATCCACTACTCGCCGGCGACCGGCGCGCAGGCGGTGCTGGCGCCGATCTCGTGGGCCTACGACCCGCTGATGGGCGAGTCCGGCCCGCTCGGCTACCCCGTCGGCCCGCGCTACGCGACGTGGGGCAACGGCTGGACGCAGGGCTTCCAGAACGGCCGCATCCACTACTCCCCCACGACCGGCGCGCACGCGGTCCTGGCGCCGATCTCCGCCGCCTACGACGCGCTGCTCGGCGAGTCCGGCCCGCTCGGCTACCCGGTCGGCGACCGCTACCAGACGGCGGGCAACGGCTGGGTGCAGGGCTTCCAGAACGGCCGCATCCACTGGTCCCCCACGACCGGCGCGCACGCGGTCCTGGCGCCGATCTCCCCGGCCTACGACGAGCTCCTGGGCGAGTCCGGTCCGCTCGGCTACCCGGTCGGCGGCCGCTACCAGACGGTGAACAGCGGCTGGGTGCAGGGCTTCGAGAAAGGCCGGATCCACTACTCGCCGGCCACCGGGGCGCACGCCGTCATCGGCGGCATCTCCACGGCCTACGACGCGCTGCTTGGCGAGTCGGGCCCGCTGGGCTACCCGACGGGCGACCGCTACCCGACGCCGGGCAACGGGTTCACCCAGACCTTCCAGAACGGGCGGATCCACTGGTCGCCGGCCACCGGCGGGCACGCGGTCGTGGCGCCGATCGCGGCGACCTACGACACGCTGACCGGCGAGTCCGGCCCGCTGGGCTACCCGGTCGGGTCGCGCTACGCGACGCCCGGCGGCGGGTGGACCCAGGCGTTCCAGAACGGCCGCATCCACTCCTCCCCGGCCAGCGGCACGTTCGCGGTGCTCAGCCCGATCTCGACGGCCTACGACCCGCTGCTCGGCGAGTCCGGCCCGCTCGGGTACCCGGTCGGCGCGCGCTACCGGACGTGGAACGACGGCTGGACCCAGGCCTTCCAGAACGGCCGCATCCACTACTCCCCCACCACCGGCGCGCACGCCGTCCTGGCGCCGATCTCGGCGACCTACGACGCGCTGCTCGGCGAGTCCGGGCCCCTCGGCTACCCGGTCGGCGACCGGTACCAGACGGCCGGCGGCGGGTGGACCCAGGCGTTCCAGAACGGGCGCATCCACTGGTCCCCCACCACCGGCGCGCACGCCGTCCTGGCGCCCCTCTCCCCGGCCTACGACGCGCTGCTCGGCGAGTCCGGTCCCCTCGGCTACCCGACGGCGGACCGGGCACGGGCGGCCGGGAGCGGCTGGGTGCAGGTGTTCGAGAACGGCCGGATCTACTGGTCCTCCACCACCGGTGCGCACGCCGTCCGGGGGCCGGTGGCGCAGGCCTACGCCGCCGCCGGGGCCGAGTCCGGCGAGCTGGGCTACCCGACCGGGGACCTGGTGACCGAGCCCGACGGGGCGCAGCGCCAGGACTTCCAGCACGGCTCGATCCGCTGGACCAGCGCCGACGGGGCGACGGTGACGCTCACGACCGACTGACCGGCGCGCGGTACGACGCGGACGGCCCCGGGACACCACGGTGTCCCGGGGCCGTCCGTCGTCCGGGGCCCGCCGGTCGGGCGGTGGGGCCGGGTGGCGCGTGCCGGGCGGTGCCGGTCAGGCGGTGCGGCGGCGCCGGACGACGACCTCGACGGCCACCGCCAGCGCGAGCAGGAGCACCCCGGCGCCGGCGGCGGGCACCAGCAGCCGGTCGGCCAGCGGGTCGAAGTACAGGTCCACCCGGGCGTCGTCGAGGTCCCCGGGGAGCTCGATCGTCAGCAGCGTGTCCTCCACCGAGCCGACCTCGACCGCGGTGCCGTCCACCTCGGCCCGGAAGCCCGGCCAGGCGGGGATCCGCAGCACCAGCCGGCCGCCGTCAGCGGGCGTGGAGACCCGCAGGGACTCCCCCGGCTCGCCGCTGCGGAAGGCCGCGGCCGTGTCCCCCGCGGCATCGTCCCCGGCGGCCTCGACGGAGACGCTGTCGGAGGCCCAGGTGACCCGGCCGGGCAGGCCGTCGTCGCGGACGAAGCGGCCGTAGACGCCGGCCAGGCCCGCCTCGGTCCACGCGCCTCCGTCGCGGAAGTGCTCCTCGACGGCGTCCGGGGCGTACGGCGAGAGCAGCACCTGGTCCGAGGAGAGGGCGTCGATCCACCGCAGGTCGGTGCCGGGCACGCGCTCGAGCAGCCCGTCGGTGCACTCCTCGGTGGACTGCACCTGACCGAACAGGTCCTGGCACAGCCGCTCGGTCCACGCGTCGTGGCCGACCGCCACGTAGCCGAAACCCGGGCGCAGGCCGGCGACGAGGTTCGCGTTGCCGGGGAGCACGCCCCAGTCCCAGCCCTGGTCCTGGACCTCGCGGCCGACGTCGTCGAACCCGCCGAAGACGTACACGGTGAGCGCGGTGTCCGTCGCCACCGAGCGGTCGCGGAAGGCGGCGACGTCGTCCCCCCAGGCCGGGCGCAGCGCCATGTTGCGGAACGGCAGCCCGGTGGCCGGCAGCTCCGCCTGCTCGTCGGCCCGCGCCTGCGCCAGCGTGGTCGAGCCGACCGGGGCGAGGTCGGCCGCGACCGCCAGCGCCACCAGCACCGGACCGGCCACCCGCGGCGGCCAGGCGCGCAGCGCTCCCCCGGCCGCGGCGGTGCGCCGGCGCAGCAGGAGCGCCAGCGCCGCCACCGCCGCCGCGGCCAGCACCGCGGCGAGCAGGTGCCACGCCCACAGGGCCGGCGAGCGCACCAGGGCGAGCCCCAGCTGGGCACCGACCAGGCCGAGGGCGGCGAGGACGCGGCGGCGGGTGGGCCGGGCGGCAGCGGTCAGCGCGACGGCGGCGAGCACGGCCAGGGCCGGGCCGGACACGGCGAGGTAGCGGAACGGGTAGCGCAGCTGGCCGACGTCGGTCGGCATCTGGGTGAGCACCAGCGCCGCCCCGAGCAGGACCATCCCGGTGAGCACCCCGCGCCCGCGCAGCGCCCGCCGCCAGTCGACCAGCGCGAGGGCGGGCAGGGCGAGGACGGCGGTGGCGGCCAGCGGCGGCGTCCAGAGGTACCCGCCGGCGGCGCCGGAGACGCTGGGGGTCAGCGTGCTCCCGCCGAGCACCGCGTCGAGCAGGTTCGGGATGAGCGAGCCGACGTTGGCCAGCACCGTCTCCGGCGGCTCGCTGCGGGTGGAGGCCTCGGCCATCTCCTGCGACGCGAGCAGCCCCGGCGCCCCGGCGACCAGGCCGGCGGCCCCGGCGGCCAGCCGGGACAGCACCGGCGCGGTGCTCCGGCCCTCCCGCCGGCGGCGGCGCTGCTCGAGCAGGTGCCCGGCGACCAGCGCCCCGGCGGGGACCAGCACGTACGGGTAGCCGGAGGCGGTGAGCTGCCAGGCGGCCAGCGCGGTCACGACCGCGCCGGGCCAGCGGCGCAACACCAGGCCGAGCCACAGCCAGGGCAGCCACGCGGTGCCCCACATCAGCGGCCACCAGGACCCGCCGACCCACAGGAACAGGCCGGTGCTGGCCGCCCCCACCGCCGCGGCCGCCGCCAGCGCGGGGCGCACCCGCAGCGCGACCAGCAGCAGCACCAGGCCCAGCCCGAGGACCAGGGTGGCGCCGGCGCCCAGCAGCCAGCCGGCGTCCCGGAGCGTGTCGAGGCGGGCGACCGCCGCGCTGATCAGCCAGTGCGTGGGGTCGAGGACGCCGTACTGGGGGTCGGCGACGAAGTTGCCGCCCGAGCCGAGCTCGGGGTCCAGCAGCGGCGGGCGGACGCCCGGGGACCGGCCGAGGTGGCCGAAGCCCGGCACGTACTGCGCCTGCTGGTCGTCGAGCCAGAAGAACCGCGGGACGAGCGCGCGGAGGGCCGCGAGGAAGGCGACCTGGGCCACCAGGTACCCGCCGACGGCAAGCGCCGCGTCACGGGCACGGCGACGGCCCGCGGGGCCGCGGGGAGCCGCGATCGGGGCCGTCTCGGACCGGTGTGCCTGCGTCGCGGTCATCCCGCCGGGTTCCGCCTCCTCGTCAGCCGTCGCTCCAGCCCGGCGGTCGCGCCGAGACCCGCGGCGAGGGCGAGGACCGAGAGCACGGCGCCGGCGCCGACGGCGACGGTCCCGAGCCCGGCCCGGGGCCGCTCGTACGCGATCTCCAGGGTGCCCTCCCCGCCGCCGGCGGGCAGCACGACCTCGACGGCGGTGCCGTCGACGACCTCGACGTCGACCGGCTGCCCGTCGACCCGCGCCACGTAGCCCGGCCACCACGGGATCCGGGTGAACACGCGGGCGTCGTCGCCGGACCAGCTCACGCGGTAGCTCTCCTGCTCGAACCCGACGTCGATGGCCTCGACCGAGTCGACGCCGTCGCTGACCCAGGTGACCCGGCCCGGCGTGGCCTCGCGGCGCTCGTAGCGCAGCAGTCCGCGGTCCTCGCCGGTGCGCTCGTAGGAGCGGTCCAGCGCCGCGCGGATCTCGGCCGGCGCCCGCTCGTCGAGCAGGACGACGTCCTTCGACAGCGCCTCGAGCCAGGTGACGTCGGTGCCGGGGACCTGCGCGAGCAGCCGGTCGACGGGGTCGGGGCAGTCGCCCACGACGCCGACGAAGCTCGCGCACCACCGGTTCGCCCACCCGGCCTGGCCGAGCGAGGTGTAGGCGTAGCCGGGCCGGATGCCGGCGAGCAGCGCGGCGTTGCCGACGGCGGCCCCGCGCAGCGCGCCGCGGTCCTCCCCCGGCTCGCCCCACCAGAGGACGGTCGCGTTGAGCCCGACGCCCTGGCTGGCCTCCTCGAAGTCCGAGACCAGGGACGGCCAGACCGTGGTGTCGTAGATGCCGCGGGCCGGCAGCCCGGTGGGCTCGGCGCCGTGGTCGCGGGCGTCGATGCGCTGGTAGGTGATCGCCGCGCCGATGCTGGCCAGCGGCGCGGCCGCGGTGGCCACCAGGGCGAGCACCGCCAGGACGGCGCCGGCGCGCGCCCGGGCGGGGGTCCCGCCGTCCCCGGCCGGCTCGGCGTCGCGGGCGGCGCGCCGGGAGGCGAGCACCCCGGCGACGGCGAGGACGACCAGCCCCCAGAAGACGACGAAGGCGTGCCACTTCCACATGACCGGCGTGCGCGACCAGGCCAGGACGCCCTGGGCGACCAGCAGCCCGGCGGCCAGGGCCAGCCGCCGCCGGCCGAGGTCCAGCCCGCAGCGGCTGGCCAGCACGGCGACCAGCACCGGCGAGACGACCTGCAGGACGACCACGTAGCGCCACGGGTAGCGCAGGTCGAACAGCACCGTCGGGCTCTGCGTGGCCACCACCGCGACGACGCACAGCGCCACCGCCGGCAGCGCGCCCGGGGTGCGCCAGAGCCGGACGCCGTCGGGGCGGACCCGCCACCGGACCAGCGCCAGCACGGGCAGCACGAACCAGGCCAGCGCCATGACCGCCGGCTGCATCCGGTCGCCCCACCAGCCGAGCACCGACGGCGAGAGGGTCGCGCTGCCGAGGAGGACGTCGAGCAGGTTGGGGATGTGCTCGCCGGCGTTGCCGAACGCGTCGCCGGCGCCGCCGAGGCTGCGCTGGCTGAAGGGGGTGAGGGCGCTCGCGGTGAGCAGGCCCGGCGCGCCGAGCAGCGCGCCGCCGGCACCGGCGGCCAGCCGGACGACGAGGTCGCGCACGCCGCCCTCGGCGCGCGGCTGCTGCAGCCGGACCAGCGCGACGCAGGCGACCACGATCGCCGAGAAGGGCAGCGCGTACGGGTAGCCGGAGGTGATCGTCATGTAGGCGGCCACCACCGCACCGGGCACCGCCCAGCGGCTGCGGCTGGACAGCGCCCACCACAGCCACGGCATCCAGGCGGTGCCCCACCCCGAGGGCCACCAGGACGTCGCGTACCAGAGCATGAAGCCGGAGTTGACCGCGCCGAGCGCGGCCGCGGCCGCCCACACCGGGCGGGCGCCGAGGTGGGTGGCCAGGACCGTGGTGCCCAGCCCCATCACCGCGACGACCAGGATCTTCATCCCCCACGCCGCGGCGTTGAGGTCCTGCGCCGAGCCGACGACCTGGGCCAGGAGCCAGTGCACCGGGTCGAGCACGCCGTACTGGAGGTCGGCGACGAAGGCGCCGCCCGAGCCCTGGTCGGGGTCGATCAGCGGCGGCGTCCCCGGCTGCCGGCCGAACCAGGAGAAGACCGGCAGGTACTGCGCCTGCATGTCGTCGATGTAGAAGAACCGCGGCTGCCACAGCCGCACGACCAGCAGCAGGACGGCCTCGGCGGCGACGAACAGCCCCGCCGCGACCAGGCCGGCGCGTGCCGGGGAGCCGGGGCGGCGCAGGCCGGCGCCCGGGGACTCCGGCGACCCGGGCGGCGTGCCCGGCCGGTCGAGCACGGACGCCCGGGAGCTCATGCGGAGGCCTCCCGCCCGCCGGGGATCAGGTCGTGCAGGGCGTCCTCGATCTGCTCCATGCGGGACCAGGTCAGCGCGCTGGTCGGGGCGTCGCCGCGGCCGGCGAGCAGCCAGCCGGTGCCGGACTCGATGAGCTTGTCCGCCACCAGCCGGTCGATGCAGGAGACGTCGGGCACCGAGTCCCCGACGAACCAGACGTGGCTGGACTCCTGCCGGGGCAGCCGGTCGAACAGCACCCGGAACGGCTCGAGGGTGACCTTGTCGCCGGTCGCCTCCTCGGAGGTGACGACGTGGTCGACGACCTGGTCGAGCTCCAGGTGCACCAGCTTGCGGAACTGGATCTGGGCGGTCAGGTCGGTGACGATCGCGATCGGGATGTTGTTGTAGCGCAGCGAGCTGAGCAGGTCGCGGGCGCCGGGGCGCAGCTTGGCCGCCAGCAGGTACTCCCGCCAGTACTCCTGCTCCAGCGCCAGCGCGAGCGCCGGCTGGCTGCGCAGCCCCAGCATCTCGATCGCCTCGTGCCCGTAGAGCAGCCGGCTGTGCGAGCTGCCGGTGTCGCCCAGCCGCGCCTTGACCCGCTTGCGCGCGCCGTCCCAGACGTCGAGGAACGCCCGGTCCTTGACGCCCAGCTCGCGGGCGGCGAAGGCCACCACCGCCGCGGTCCCCGCCCGGTGGCAGGGCTCGTAGGGGTAGAGCGTGTCGTCGAGGTCGAAGATGACGAGCGACGGCAGGCGTGGGGTGGTCATCGGAGGGTCGACTCCAACCGGTTGCGGCGACGCTCGAGCATCGCCAGGACGAGGATCAACTGCATGAGGCCGCGGCTGCCGCCCAGCCACACCGGCTCGCTGACGAACAGCTCCTCCGGCCGGTCGAGCAGGTGGCGGGCGAGGCTGCGCACGTCCCGGGGGGTGAGCGGGGACGGCGAGACGGTGAGCTCCACCGCGCCCGGCTCGTTGAGGTACTCCAGGCGCGAGGGGACGCCGCCCACGGAGATCAGTGCCCGGCTCAGCCGCTCGGCGAACGCCAGGCCGCGCAGCCGGGCGACCACGCGCAGGGACAGCGGGGCGTCCAGCGGCTGGTCCTCCGGCGGCAGGCACCGCTCGGACTCCAGCCGCAGGACGACGTCGGCCAGCGGGCGCTGCGGGAGGATGTAGCGGTCGCGGTCGGGCTCGCGCCGGTCGATCGAGGCCTGCACCGAGGTCAGCGCGTGCCCGCGCTCACCGACGTCGCGCTCGATCTTCAGCCGGCGCCGCAGCGGCTCGTCCATGTCGGTGAAGACCGTGAGGTCCACCTTGGCCCGGACGTCGCCGCTGGTCAGCGCGTGCAGCCCGCTGACCACCACGAGCTCGCGGTGGGCGATCGGGCGCTGCTTGGTGAACCGGCCGCGGGCGTGGTCGTAGTGGCGGCACCACACCTCCTCGCCGGCCAGCAGCCGGAAGGTGTCCCGGGTGAGCCGGGGCAGGTCGTTGGCCGCCGGGTCCAGGTGGGTGGTGACGTTCCACAGCGGCGCGTGCCGCTCGTACAGGTGGTAGTCGTCGCCCATGAGGAACGACGTCGCCTGCTCGCCGAAGACGTCGGACAGCGAGATGCACAGCGTGTCCTTGCCGGTGCCGCTGTCGCCGGCGACCGCCATCGACAGCGGGGCCCGGGAGAGCCGGTAGACGTCGTACTGCTGCAGCGCCCCGCGCAGCACCATCGCCAGGGCGATGGCACCGGCGACGACGGCCGTGGTGGCCAGCAGGTCGAACAGCCAGGCCGGCAGGTCGAAGGCGGTGCGGTCGACGTCCCGGAAGGTCATCCCGAGCGCCGGCGCGTCCCACCGCGGCGCCGCGCCGCTGGCCGACACCGCCTGCGACGCGGTGACCGCGACCCAGAAGCAGAAGACGGCGGCGCGCACCCGCGGGCCGGTGCCGGCGGCGATGACGGCCAGGAAGGGCACCGACCACAGGAACCAGCCCGGCGAGGCCGGGGTGAGCAGCGCGACCGCGGCCAGGGCGACCGCGGTCACGGTGAAGACCAGGTCGGGGTTGGCCCGCCGGAACCGCCACAGCACCGCCAGCAGCGCGGCGTAGACCACCGGCAGCAGCACCAGCTGCAGCCCGGGCCCGAGGGTGATGACGTAGTCGACGGCGGCGCCGAAGGTCGGCGTCCCCAGGACCATCTCCCGGTAGCCGCCGGAGACCGCCGGCAGGAAGAGCAGCACCAGGCCGGGCAGCAGCCCGGTCAGGTACGGGACGAGGGCGGCCCGGTAGCGGCTGTTGCGCAGCAGGAACAGCAGCGCGAACGGCACGATCAGCACCGAGCTGGCCTTGACCGCGACCGCGAGGCCCGCGGCCACGCCGGCGGCGGACCACTGCCGGCGGCGGAAGGCCAGCACGGAGGCGAACATCAGCAGCGTCGGCACCAGGTCCAGCTGGCCGTGCACGTACGCGGCGTAGACGAGGATCGGCGAGACGGCGGCGAGCACGACCGCGCGGCCGGGGCGGGAGCCGCCGGTCCGCAGCAGCAGCCAGGTGATCAGCAGGTCGGCGACCAGGACGCCGACCGCCATGCCCAGCTGCACCGCCCACGGCACCGGCAGCCACGAGGTCAGCAGCCCGAAGAAGCCGAACCAGACGAGCATGAGCGGCCCGTACGGGAAGGCCTGCTCGACGCCGCCGTCGGCCAGCCACTCCGACCACGGGGTGAACGAGGGCTGGTCGAGGAAGTGCTCGACGAAGGGCGCGAACCAGGCCCGCTGCACCGCCGGCACCAGCACGGCCAGCAGCGCGACGCGCACCGCGAACCCCGCGGCGAGCAGCAGCTTCTGCCGGGGGCCCAGTTCCCTCAGGCCCACAGTGCGGGCCTCTTCGTGCAGACGGCGTCGAGCTCGAGGCCGGCCTCGGCCAGCGCGCGGCGGATGCCCGCCACCTCCGGCTCGGGGTCGCGGGCCTGCAGCTCGGGGCTGACCACCATCACCCGGTACCCGGTGCCGGCCAGCGCGGCGAGGTCCTCGCGCGGGGGCAGGGCGCCGGTGAAGGAGTCCAGCCACACCCACTGGGCGCGCGGCTGCAGCGCCAGCACGGTGTGCACCGACTCGTACTCCGAGATGCGCGCCATGCAGCGGCTCTCGCCGCGGCGCAGCGTGCGCACCATGAAGGGGAAGGACTGGTCGAGGTAGGTCCACTCCTCGACGCCGCGGGCGGCCAGCGCGGCCTCGACCCGCTCCTCGAGGCCCTCCTCCTTGACGTTGGCCACGAGGAAGGCGTGCGCGTAGGCGTCGAGCCACTCGTCGAGGTCCACGCCCGGGTCGAACGGCTCGTGGGTGACGACGAGCCGGTCGCCGTAGGACCGGATGTCCATCTCGATGCCCAGCTCGCGCGGGGTGTCGGCCAGCTCGGCCGGCAGGTTCCGCCGGTGGGCCACGACGAGGGTCACAGCTGCTTCCTCAGCGCCAGGCTGAAGTCGACCGTGCGCTTGATGAACTTCCGCTTGGCGGCGAGGTCGACGTTCCAGGACGAGGTGCCGAAGCGCCGGGGCGCGAAGACCACCGGCACCCGGCGGATGTCGAAGCCCCGCTCGGCGGCGGTGTACATGGCGAACAGGTCCAGCGAGAAGTCCTTGGGCGGGGTGCCCCACTGGTCGAGCAGCTGGCGGGAGAACATCGTCGGCTGGGCGTTGATGTCGGTGAGCCGGCGGCGCAGCAGCACGGTCTCGAAGACGCTCATGCCCGCGGTGAACACCCGGTCGGCGACGGGCCGGCCGTAGCGGCGGCCCTTGACCAGCACCGGGCCCGCGGCGCCCTCCATCGCGGCGACGGCGCGCAGCGCGTCGGCGGGGTCGGTCTGCAGGTCGGCGTGGGTCCAGCCGACGATCGGCGCGCGCGCCACCGCCAGTCCGGACGTGATCCCCCAGCCGTAGCCCTCGTTGGGGTCGACCCGGATCGACCGGACCCGGTCGTCGGCGGGGTCGAGCAGCCGGGCGAGCACCTCGGGGGTGTCGTCGGTGCTGCCGTTGTCGACCAGGATCACCTCGCCGTCACCGGCCTCGGCGGTGAAGCGGGCGCGCAGCACGAGCTCGGGCAGCGAGCGGGCCTCGTTGTAGCAGGGGACGACGAGGCTGAAGGCGGGCGTGGGCCGGGTCGGCTCAGCCATGCGGGGAGGCCACCTCTCGGGGCTCGGGGCCGCGCACGGGCGACCGGAAGACGAAGCGGGCCATGCCCACGAAGTTCCACGCGGCCGACAGGCCCGTGGCCACCAGGAAGCCGACGGCGACCTGCCAGGTCCGGCCGTCGTCGAGGACGGCCAGGACCAGGGCGTTGGCACCGACGTTGATCCCCAGGGCGCACAGGTAGACCACCACGAACGCCACCAGCGACCAGCGGTGCGACTGCCCGCGGAAGGTGAACCGCCAGTTCGCGACGTAGGCGAACACCGCGCCGGCGATGAAGCCCAGCGCCTTGGCCCAGCCGTGCCCGACCCCGCCCCACAGCAGCAGCTGGTAGACGACGGCGTCGATGAGCACGGTGGTGCCACCGACCAGCACGAAGCGTGCCAGCGAACCCCTCACGACCGGTTCCCCCCTCCGGCGACGGTCACGGGACCGGTCAGGTCCACGTCCGGCCGCTCGCGGCCGGGACGAAGGCACGGAAGGCGCGGTCGAGGTCCGCGCGCGCCGTCGGCGGGACCATCGGGTCGGCCGCCAGCGCGTACGGGTGGTGCACCCACTTGTGGAAGCAGCTCTGCCAGTAGCGGAAGGTCTCGTACTCGTCGGGCGTGCCCAGCGAGACGAAGCTGTCCAGCAGCAGCGCGACCACCGGGCGGCCGGCGGCGGTGAACCGCCGCACCAGGCTGTCGAGGTAGTACTCGCCGTTGACCGTCTCGTCGCTGGCCAGCAGCTCCTCGACGTCGGCCACCGCGCCCCGGGTGGTCGGGAACGTGAACGTCCCGATGATCACGCCGGCGGTGGCCGGGTCGTCCGGGGCCTCCTTGAGCCAGGTCCGCTGCACCCGGCCGACCTGCTCACCGGCCTGCTCCCAGGTCACCCAGCCGTACTGCTGGGGCCGGCGGCGGGCCAGCCGGTAGCCGGGGGCGACCCACACGACCAGGCCGTCCTCGCCGGCCGCGGCCAGGGCGGCGTCGAGCGCGCCCGGCGCCGGGCGGGGCACCGCGTCGCACGCGGTGACGGTGACCGGCTGCTCGGCGGCGCCGTCGAGCAGCGGGCGCAGGCCCTGGAGGGCGGAGTCGGCCTGCCCGCGGGACAGCTTCTCCAGCTCCACGACCTCCGCGCCCTGGGCGCGGGCCAGGCGGGCGACCTCGCCGCCGTCGCCCAGGTCGGCGCGGGTGACCACGACCGACCGGGAGCCGGGGACGGCGAGCAGCGCGTGCTCGAGCAGGGTCCGCCCGGCGACGTCGAGCAGCGGCTTGGGCCGGTCGTAGCCGAGGTCGGCGAAGCGCCTGCCGGCGCCGCTGGCGAGCACCACGCGGGCGGCGCCCGGCTGCGGCGCGGCCGGGCCGCGGGTCCAGTGCGCGAGGGCCGTCGACCACTCGCGGTACTCCTCGAGGTCCTGCGGGGTGCCCCACTGCATGAAGTGCTGCAGCTCGTACACGCCGATGGTCAGGCCCATGTCGAGGACGCTCTTGTAGGTCAGGCTCAGGTAGTACTCGCCGTTGAGGTCGTAGCCGTGCTCGACCTGGTGGGCCAGGGCGTCGAGCAGCACCTGGCCGCTGGCGAACCCGTAGGTGCCCGAGGAGGCGAACTCCTTCGCCGGGTCGTCGGTCCAGGGCTTCTTCTCCTGGATGTCGACGACCCACTCGCCCTCGAGCCTCGGGTAGGCGTAGGACGTCGAGTGCAGCATGTGCGGGTGGAAGCCGCGGTAGGCCGGGATGGCCCCGCCGGTCACCACGCCCGAGGACAGGTAGTCGGCGAAGTCGTCGGCGTCCCAGTAGCAGGTGAAGTCGCAGTAGTTGACGACGACCGGCTTGTCCCGGGCGATGTGCTCGGCGGCCTCCAGCACGGCGTGGCCGGGGCCGAGCTTGTGCGCCGCCACCTCGACGACCTTCCCGTTCGGCCGGCGCTCGAGCAGGCGCTCGCGCAGCCGCAGCCGGGGGTCGGCCAGGTGGTCGGCGTTGCAGATGAACACGACGTCGTCCCACCCGGGGAACATGTCGACGACGTGGTCGATGACCGTCTCGCCGTCCAGCTCGATCAGCGCCTTGGGCCGGTCGTAGCCGGCGGCGGTGAACCGCGAGCTGATCCCCGTCATGGGGATCACCAGCTGCGGGGTCACCGCTCCATCCCGCGTCGCCACTTCTCGGCCTCCCAGTCCACGAGGTCCGCGACCTCGTCGTCGTCCAGATAGCGCACGGGGGCCGACGGGTCGGCGTGCCGCGCCATCGCCACCAGTCCCCGGCCGATCTCCCGGGCGTCCGCCGAGAGGGGTCCGTCCACGACGACGCCCCCGTCGGGCGTCACCACGAGCGGGCTGCCCTGCCCCGGCGCGGTCCCGAAGGGCCGGCTGCCCAGGAACACCGCCGAGTCGGGCGTGAGCACGCCCCCGGTCAGCAGCCGGGTGGCGTCCGCATCGAGTGTCCCCGCCGGGGCCAGTGTCGTCTCGTCGTCGCCGGCGACCGGCCGGTCGTCGCGGCGGAGCGCGGCCTCGGCCCGGTCCACGAGCTCCCGGGCGCGGTCGGCCGTGGGGGCCGCGGTCAGCAGGCCGTGGTTGCCGAGGAGGAACACCGTCTCCTCGGTGGGCCCGGCGGCCTCCTGGGCGGCGAGGACCGCGCGCGCCAGGGCGATGCCGGGCTTGGCGTAGGGCACCCAGCCGACCGGCGCGACCTCGCGCAGCCGGTCGAGCACGGCGTCCGGCCGGCGCTGGGCCGCGGCCGCGACGGCGCCCACGGAGTGCACGTGGAAGACGAAGCGGTGCGGCAGCAGCACGTGCAGGGCGGTCTCGATGGAGGGGCGGGAGGCCCGCTCGTCGGCCAGCTCGACGACGACGTGCCGCAGGTCCTCGACCTGCAGGACGTCCACGCGGGCGCGGGGGCCGTCGACGCCGACGAAGATCGGGCGCTCCAGCGCCTCGGCCAGCTTCGTCCCGGAGGCCTTGACCCAGACCAGGTCGCCGTCCTTGCCGCTGAGGTTGCCGCCGGCCCCCTGGACCAGGCGCAGGTCGTCACCGATGGCGGCGGCGTGCCGGTTCAACTCGGCAAGCGTCTCGCTCGTCACGTGGCGGCAACCTACCCGACCGGGTGTCACCCCCCGGTGACCCACGGGACTCGGCGGCACCCTCGGGGCGGCTGTGACGAACGGGACGGGTCCGTACCAGGAATCGGCCGCGGCGGCGGGAGCCGGGGGCACCGCGACGGTATCGTCGCGAGTCGTGACCTCAGCGAGACCTGACCTCGTCGTCGTCGGTTCCGGCTTCTTCGGACTGACCGTCGCGGAGCGGGTGGCCAGCCAGCTGGACAAGCGCGTGCTCGTCCTCGACCGACGCGACCACATCGGTGGGAACGCCTACTCCGAGCCCGAGCCCGAGACCGGCATCGAGATCCACCGGTACGGCGCCCACCTGTTCCACACGTCCAACGAGCGGGTCTGGCGGTACGTCAACCAGTTCACCGAGTTCACCGGCTACCAGCACAAGGTCTACTCCATCTACCAGGGGAAGACCTACTCGCTGCCGATCAACCTGGCCACGATCTGCCAGTACTTCGAGCGCAGCTACTCCCCCTCCGAGGCCCGTGCGCTGGTGGCCGAGCAGGCCGGTGAGATCGACACCGCCGACGCGCAGAACCTCGAGGAGAAGGCGGTCTCCCTGATCGGCCGCCCGCTCTACGAGGCGTTCATCCGCGGCTACACCAAGAAGCAGTGGCAGACCGACCCCACCGAGCTGCCGGCCGCGGTCATCGCGCGCCTCCCCGTGCGCTACACGTTCGACAACCGGTACTTCAACGACACGTACGAGGGCCTGCCGAAGGACGGCTACACCGCGTGGCTGCAGAAGATGGCCGACCACCCGAACATCGAGGTGCGGCTGTCCACGGACTGGTTCGACGTCCGGGACGAGCTGCCCGCCGACGTGCCGACGGTCTTCACCGGCCCGATCGACAAGTACTTCGGCTACGAGGCCGGTGAGCTGGGCTGGCGCACGCTGGACTTCGAGACCGAGGTCCTGCCGATCGGCGACTTCCAGGGCACCTCGGTGATGAACTACGCCGACGAGGACGTGCCCTTCACCCGGATCCACGAGTTCCGGCACTTCCACCCCGAGCGGGACTACCCGGCCGACAAGACGGTCGTCGTCCGCGAGTACTCGCGCTTCGCCGAGACCGGCGACGAGCCGTACTACCCGATCAACACGCCCGAGGACCGCGCCAAGCTCGAGCGCTACCGCGAGCTGGCCAAGAAGGAGGCCGCCGAGAAGCGTGTGCTCTTCGGTGGCCGGCTGGGCACCTACAAGTACCTGGACATGCACATGGCGATCGGGTCGGCGCTGAGCATGTTCGACAACCGCATCCGCCCCTTCTTCGACGAGGGTGGCTCGCTCGACGGCCGCCTCGACGACTGAGCCGAGGACTGATCCCTCCATGACGACGACCGCACCCCAGGTCGCTGACGCGCCGGTCAAGCCGGACACCGTCAGCGAGCCGGCGGACACCGAGCTCACCCCGGACAAGGCCGTCACGCTGGTCCAGCGGGTCCTCATGCCGCGACCGGCCGACCCGCTGAAGGTCCGCAGCCTCTACCTCGACGAGGAGAACTCCCCGGTGCGCGTCCGGCAGGACGGGCGCCACTCCGGCACCATCGTCGCCGGCGCCGAGGTCTCCTTCGCCACCTACTTCAACGCCTTCCCGGCCAGCTACTGGCGCCGGTGGAGCGTGCTGGACTCGGTGGTGCTGCGGGTGACCGTGTCGGGCACGTGCCGCATCGACGTCCACCGCTCCAAGGCCGACGGCGAGTCGATGCACGTCACCGGCGTCTCGCACGTGGGCGACGACGAGCGCACCGTCGAGCTCGAGCTGGACCTCGCGCCGTTCATCGACGGCGGCTGGTACTGGTTCGACGTCACCGCCGAGAGCGACACGGTGGTCCGCGAGGCCGGCTGGTACGCCCCGCAGGCGCCGGCCGAGGAGCCGCGCCTGGCGATCGGCATCTGCACCTACAACCGCCCGGTCGACGCGCTGGCCGCCGCCCGCGCGCTGGTCGAGGACCCCGCGGTGCTCGAGCGCCTGTCGCTGGTGACCATCGCCGACCAGGGCAACAACCACGTCAAGGACGCCGCCGGCTACGCCGAGGTGAAGGCCGCCCTGGGCGACCGGCTGCACGTGGTCGAGCAGCCCAACCTCGGCGGCAGCGGCGGGTTCGCCCGCACGATGCACGAGGCGTTCACCCGCAGCGACGCCACGCACGTGGTGCTGCTCGACGACGACATCATGATCGAGCCCGACAGCATCCTGCGGGCCCGCGCCTTCGCCGCCTACGCCAAGAGCCCGATGCTGGTCGGTGGCCAGATGCTGGCGCTGCAGAACCGCTCGGTGCTGCACAGCATGGGCGAGATCGTCGACCGCGAGACGTTCTTCTGGACCAACGCGCCGAACACCGAGTACCACCACGACTTCGGCAAGGAGACGCTGCGCGAGTCGCCGGACCTGCACCGGCGCATCGACGTCGACTACAACGGCTGGTGGATGTGCCTCATCCCCCGTGCCGTCACGGAGAAGATCGGCATGCCGCTGCCGGTGTTCATCAAGTGGGACGACGCCGAGTACGGCCTGCGGGCCTTCGCCGCCGGCTTCCCGACCGCGTCGCTGCCCGGCACCGCCATCTGGCACCTGTCCTGGGGCGACAAGGACGACGCCAGCGACTGGCAGGCGTACTTCCACATCCGCAACCGGCTGATCGCCGCGGCGCTGCACTCGCCGCACAAGCACGGCGGCAAGCTGTTCCGCGAGATGCTCAAGGCCGACCTGCGGTTCCTCATCAACCTGCAGTACTCCACGGTCGAGCTGCACCACCGGGCCTACCGCGACTTCCTCGCCGGCCCGGAGGCGCTGTTCAGCAGCATGCCGCAGTCGGTGGTCACCGCCCGCGAGGTGCGGGCCACCCACGCCGACGGCAAGGTGCTGCCGTCGTCGGCGGACCTGCCGCTGCCCTCGATGCCGACGGCGAAGGCGGTGCGCTTCCGCCGGATCCCGGTCAACCCGCTGCAGATCGGCAAGACGCTGGTCAAGGCGCTGGTGCACAACGCCCGGCCGGTGGACCCCGAGAACATGGACACCCCGCAGCTGAACCTCGCGTTCCAGGACGCGCAGTGGTTCTTGTTGTCCCGGCTCGACAGCGCGACCGTGGGCACCGCCGACGGCCGCGGGGTCACCTTCCGGCGCCGCGACCCGGCGACCTTCCGCCGGCTGGCGGCGACGTCGGTGCAGCTGCTGCGCCGCATGTCCGCCGACTTCCCGGAGCTGCAGCGCCGCTACCAGGCCGCGGCCGGCGAGCTGACCTCCATGGACCGCTGGACCGAGGCGTTCGAGGAGTGGGGCTACCAGCGGGTGTAGCCCGCGCCTGCACGAGGAAGGGCCCCGACCGGATCCCCGGTCGGGGCCCTTCTCGCGTGAGGGCGGGCGTCAGGGGCGGGTGAAGCGCTCCCGGCGGCCGGCGCGGGTCAGCCGCAGCCACTCCCGCCAGCCGGCGCGGTCGCGGCGGGACACCAGGAAGAACCAGCCGAAGCGCACGGTCTCCAGCGGGCGCAGCCAGCGCATGCCCGGCTGGGCCATGAGGTAGCCGCGGTTGCGGTAGGTGAAGTACCGCTTGACCTCGTTCGCCGGGTACTGCGCCGACAGCCGCCCGCCGAGGATGGGGGCGAACTCCGTCGTCCCCTCCGGGTGCAGGTAGGCCGCCTGCGGGCAGGTGCCGAAGGGCAGGCCCGCGCGCAGCAGCCGCCGGTGGATCTCGGTCTCGTCGCCGCGGAAGAACAGCCGGTAGTCCGGGACGCCGACGACGTCGAGGGCCTCGGCGCGGAACAGCGCCCCGTTGAACAGCGAGGCGTAGGACGGCAGCAGGTCCAGGCCGGCGAAGTCGCTGCGCCGCCGCCGCCAGCGAAGCCCACGGCGCAGCGGGAAGGCGAGCCGGTCCGGGTCGGCCATGTCGGTGACCAGCGGGCTGACCTCGGCCAGGCCGTGCCGCTGCGCGGCGTCCAGGAGGGTGGCGAGCACGGTCGCGTCGGCGGGCCGGCCGTCGTCGTCGGCGCACCAGACCCAGTCCGCGCCGAGCGCGAGGGCGTGCAGCATGCCGTAGGCGAAGCCGCCGGCGCCGCCGAGGTTGCGCCGGCTGGGCAGGTGGGTGGCCGGCAGCCCGCTGGCCGCGACGACGTCGGCGGCCGACTGGTCGGGCCCGTTGTCGACGACGACGACGTGGTCGACGCGGCGGGTCTGGGACGCCAGCGCGGCCAGGCTCTCGACGAGCAGCTCCCGCCGGTGCCGGGTGACGACGACGGCGACGACGCACTCCCCCGCGGCCGGGACCGCGGCGCTCACGCCGGCAGGCCCTTGTAGGCCCGCAGCACCTCGTCGAGGTCGCCCTGCTGCTTGATCCGGCCGTGCTCCATCCAGATGGCGGTGTCGCAGAGCTCGCGCAGGAACTCGTCGGAGTGGGAGGCGAACACCAGCAGGCCCGAGCGCTCGACGAGCTCGACCAGCCGCTGCTTGGACTTCTCGAGGAAGGCGGCGTCGACGGCGCCGATGCCCTCGTCGAGCAGCAGGATCTCGGGGTCGATGCTGGTGACGACGCCGAGGGCCAGCCGCACCCGCATGCCGGTGGAGTAGGTGCGCAGCGGCATGTGCAGGAAGTCGCCGAGCTCGGTGAAGTCGGCGATGTCGTCGACCCGCTCCTGCATCTGCTTCCGGCTCATCCCGAGGAACAGCCCGCGGATCATGATGTTCTCGAGGCCGGAGATCTCCGGGTCCATGCCGACACCGAGGTCGAACACCGGCGCGACGCGGCCGCGCACCTCGGCGTGGCCGCGGGTCGGCTCGTAGATGCCCGACAGCAGCCGCAGCAGCGTGGACTTGCCCGCGCCGTTGTGCCCGACCAGGCCCACCCGGGCGCCGTGCTCGAGGGTGAGGGTGATGTCCCGCAGGGCCTCGATGACCGGCACCTTGGCGCCGCTGTCGATGTTGCCCCCGACCAGGCCCATGACGGTCTTCTTCAGCGACCGGCTCTTGGCGTCGAAGATGGGGAAGTCGACGCACGCGTCCTTGGTCGTGATCCCGATCGGGCCGTCGGTGCCGGCCCCGTTGACGTCGTTCACGCTCACACCCAGTAGGAGACGCGGGACCGGTAGCGGCGCAGCACGAACATCGTGAAGGCCCAGCCGGCCACCGTGATGGCGAGGACGACCACCCAGTACCGCAGCTCCTGGTCCTGGCCCAGGAGGGGTCGCCGGATGATCTCCACGAAGTGCAGGAAGGGGTTGAACTCGGCCAGCCGCGCCCGCTCGGCGATGGCGGGGTTCGGGCTGTTGACCAGCTCGTCGTAGATCCACACGATCGGCGTCAGGAAGAACGCCAGCTGCACGACGCTCTGCGTGATCGGCAGGATGTCGCGGAACCGCGCGGTGATGACGCCGACGGCGAGGGAGACCCAGGCGCCGTTCAGGGCGAGCAGCACGAAGGCCGGGACGACGGCGACGGCCGTCCACCTCAGCGGCTGCGGGAACACCAGCAGCATGACCAGGTAGACGATCATGTTGTGGGCGAAGAACAGCGTCTGCCGCCACACCAGGCGGTAGACGTGCACCGACAGCGGCGCGGGCAGGTGCTTGATCAGGCCCTCGTTGGCGATGAAGACCTCGGAGCCCTCGTTGATGCACCCGCTGACGAAGTTCCAGACGATGAACCCGACGAGGACGTGCGGCAGGAACCGCGACAGCTCGATGTCGAACAGCCCCGAGTAGAGGATCCCGAGCGCCACGGCGGTGACCGCCATGCTGATGGTGATCCAGATCGGGCCGAGGACCGAGCGGCGGTACCGCTGGCGGATGTCCTGCCAGCCGAGGTGCCCCCAGAGCGTCCGCTGCTCCCAGCCGCGCCTGAGGTCCGCGACGGCTGCGGCGAGCGTCCGTCCGGCCGGTTGTGCGAGTGCCACGGCGGTCCACGCTACCTGCGCGCGGCGGACCGGCCCTGGTACGGACCGGTCCGCCGGGACGGCGGGGTCGGGTGGGACCGCTGTGCCGGATGGGGGTCAGCGGTAGGCGACCGTCGTCTGGCCGGTGGCGCGGTCGTGGGTGATCGAGCCGCCCTGGAAGTCGGTGCGCCAGCCGGTGGGCGTGGGGATCGAGCCCGACACCGGGTAGCCCAGCCGGGAGTGCTCCCAGCCCAGCTGCACCCACCGCTGGTGCACCGGGCCGACGATCTCGTGGGTGCCGGTGGCGGGTGACCAGTACACGGCTCCCCCGCTGAACAGCGTGTAGCGCCCGTCGCCGTCGCGGGTCGGCAGCTGCTCGCCGGTCGGCACGCCGAGCACGCCGCCCTCCGCGCCGAGCGCCGCCCACAGCCGGGCGGTCTCGCCGGGCAGCACCCGGGTGCCCGACGCCGTCCGCACGATCGCGCCGCCCTCGAAGGTCTGCACCTGCTGGACGGCGGTGCCGCCCGCCAGCCGCCGCGGGTCCGACGTCGGGTAGCCGAGGGGGCCGTGCTCCCAGCCCTGCCCGATCCAGCGGAGGTACACGTCGCCGGTGAGCACGTGCACCCCGGTGCGGGAGGCGTAGATCGCGCCGTGCTCGAACTGCTGCCACGTCGCGTCGCCCCCGCCGGTGGGCAGGACGTCGCTGGTGGGCAGGCCGAGCGGGCCGGCGTCCGCGCCGCCGGCGTTCCAGGCCACCCGGATCGGGCCGGCGACGACGTGCACCCCGGCCTCGCGGCTGGCGTAGACCGCGCCGCCCTGGAAGGCCGTGAACCGGCCGACGCCACCGGGCGCGGGCAGGTCGTCCGAGGTCGGGTAGCCCAGCGGCCCCGCCTCGTACCCCTGCGCCGCCCAGCGCCGGTGGACGTCACCGACGAGGAAGTGGGTCCCGGCCGGGGACGCGTAGAGGGCACCGTTCTCGAACGCCTGCCAGGTGGCGTCCCGCCCGGCGGTGGGCAGGGCGTCCGCGGTCGGCCAGCCCAGCGGACCCTCCTCCGCGCCGGACGCCGCGTAGGCCGTGGCCAGGGTCCCCAGCAGGACGCGGACGCCGTGCGCCGGGGTGGCGTAGACCGAGCCGCCCTGGAACACCGAGAAGGCCCCGTCCCCACCGGCGGTGGGGGCGGTGTCGGTGGCCGGGTAGCCGAGCGGGCTGCCCTCCCAGCCGAGCTCGACCCAGCGGGCGTGCACGTCGCCGGTCAGCAGGTGGACGCCGGCCGGTGAGTCGTAGACCGCGCCGTGCTCGAACAGCTGGTAGGTCGCGTCGCCCCTGCTGGTCGGGAACGGGTCGCCGGTCGGGTAGCCCAGGGGCCCGTGCTCGTGGCCGGAGGCGGCCCAGGCCGTGAGGATGCGGCCCTGGACGATGCGCACGCCGTTGCGCGGCGTCTCGTAGAGGGCTCCGCCCTGGAAGCCGGTCCACCGGGCGTCGCCGTCACGGGTCGGGAGGGTGTCGGTGGTCGGGTAGCCGAGGGAGCCGTGTTCCCAGCCCAGCTCGACCCAGCGCCGGTGGATCGCGCCCAGCACGAACCGCGGGCCGGTGGCCGGCGAGGAGTACATGGCGCCGTTCTGGAAGAGGTTGTAGCGCCCGTCGCCCCCGCCGGTCGGGAGGGTGTCGGAGGTCGGGTAGCCCAGCGGGCTGCGTTCCCAGCCGAGCTGCGCCCAGCGGGTGTAGAGGTCGCCGAGGACGAACCGGGCCCCGGTCGGCGCCGACCAGTACATGGCGCCGTTGACGAAGAAGCGGTACCGGCCCTCCCCGCCGACGGTCGGCCACTCCGCCGTCGTGGCCGGGCCCAGCGCGGCGCGCGCGCCGGGGTCGGAGTCGTACCGGTCGGTGACGGGGGTCTGCGCCCCGGCGAGCAGCCGGGCCGCCTTCTCGCGGATCTCGCCGAGGCGGGCGTAGCCGTACCGGCCCGGGCAGGCGGTGGCCCCGACGTCCCGGTGCCCGAAGACCGTGGGCAGGGTCACCCGCACCCCGGCGGCGTAGCGCGAGGTCCCGCCCCCGCTGGAGGTGAGCGTCGTGGTGCCGCGCGGGTCGATGCGGAACAGCGAGAACTTCCACGCGATGATCGCGGACACGGAGTCGACCACGACCTGCGGCGTCGCGGCGACGTCGAAGTTCCCGAGCATCGAGACGCCGAAGGTGCTGGTGTTGAACCCGCCGGCGTGGGCGCCCATGACCGTCGACGCCAGGCCGCCGTAGCGGCCCTCCCAGCGCCGGCCGAACCGGTCGACGATGACGTTGTAGCCGATGTCGCCCCAGCCGAGGCTCACCGTGTGGTAGCGGTAGATCGACCGCATGATCGCCGGCACCTGGTCGGCGGAGTAGCCGTTGGCGTCGGCGGTGTGGTGCAGGGTCGCGGCCTTGAGCGTGCTCGCGTACTGCGGCCGCCAGGTGCGGATCCGCTCGTCGGCGCCCCACTGTGCCCGGGAGTAGACGTCGGGCATCGCCATCGCGGCCTCGGCGGTGTCCTGGATGTCGGGAGCGCCCGGCGAGTCGTCGGCGTCGCTGGTCCCGGGGTCGACCAGGTCCAGCCGGACGTCGGCCGGCTGCGCCCCCGCCCGCGTCACCAGCTCCACCTGCACGCCGGTGCTCGGGCCGGTCCACAGCGGGGCGGTGCCCTGACGGGCCCCGGCGCCGCTACCGGGCTCGGCGTCCTCGCGGCCGACCTCGGTCCAGCCGCCCCAGTCCCCGTCCTCGTCCTGCACGCGGACCTGCACGAGCGTGTCGGTGACCGCGGGGTCGGCCCGCCAGGTGACGCCGACCAGCGAGAACTCCGCGACGTCGGTCTCGGTCAGGGTCAGCGTGGGCGCGCTGCCGGGGACGCCGGCCACCGGGTCCGTGGTGCCCTGCTGCACCTCGGCCCCGCCCTCCGGCGCGCTCACCGAGCCCAGCTCCAGCTGCTCGGTCGAGGTCTCGACGGGGACCGGCTCGGGCCCCGGGGCGGCGTAGACCGGCAGCACGAGGACCGTGCCGGTCAGGGCGACGAACGCGACGGAGCCGGCGAGCAGTCGGCGCACCGAGATGCCTCCTCTGGTCCTCGGACCGGGACACCGGTCCGGTCCTGGAGGTTCGTCACCGAGGAGCCGGTTGTTGAGCCGGGCCGCTCCGGCGCACCCGGGACCGGTGTGACGGCCGTGCCGGGTGGGGTCGCGCGCGACCAGACGGGCAGCAGGTGCGCGACGGGCACCCGCGACCCGGGACGGAGCGTTCCCCCGTGTCGCGCGACCACCGGCCGCTCCACCCGCCCCTAACCTCGGTCGGGTGAGCCGAGACCGCAACGAGCAGGGTGGAGCCCCGGGACGCCCGATCCCGGCGCGGCTCGACCCGCGCGCCGGCCGTCCCTCGCGCCCCCGCGGCCGGGGTGCCGGCGAGACCGCGGGGCGCCGTGCCGACCGCGGGACCGCCGCGCCGCGCCGCCGCCGGGGCGCCGGTGTCGCCCGCGGCGTGGCCGCCGTCCTGTCGGTGGTCCTGCTCGGCGCGAGCGGCTGGGGCTGGTACCTGGGCCGGGTCGCCGAGGCGACGGTCAACCGCACCGACGCGATCCCGACCGCCGGCAACTCCGACGCCGGGGACGCCACCGAGGCGATGAACCTGCTGCTGGTCGGCAACGACAGCCGCGCCGACCTGACTCCCGACCAGCTCGCCGAGCTCAACGCCGGCGAGGACTCCGGGATCAACACCGACACGATGATCCTGGTGCACGTCCCCGCCGACGGGTCCCGCGCGTCGTTCGTCTCGTTCCCGCGCGACTCCTACGTCGAGATCCCTGGCTACGGGATGGACAAGCTCAACGCCGCCTACGCCTACGGCTACGCCGAGGTCGACGACGCCGCGCCCGAGGCCGACCGGCAGGCCGGCGGCGCCCAGCTGCTGGTCCAGACGATCAGCCAGCTCACCGGCCTGCAGATCGACCACTACGCCGAGGTCGACCTGCTCGGCTTCTTCAACCTCACCAGCGTCGTCGGCGGCGTGGACGTCAACCTCTGCGAGGCCGTGGACGACTCCGCCTACTCCGGCGCGGTCTTCCCGGCCGGGCAGCAGACCATCTCCGGCGCGGACGCGTTGAAGTTCGTCCGGCAGCGGCACGGGCTCCCCCGCGGCGACCTGGACCGCATCGTCCGCCAGCAGGTGTTCATCGGCGGCGTGCTCCGCAAGATGCTGTCCGAGGACGTCCTGCTGGACCTGGGCAAGCAGCGCGAGCTGATCCAGGCGGCGTCGGAGTCGCTGACCATCGACCAGGACCTCGACCTGCTCGACCTCGCCCAGCAGATGCAGTCGGTGACCGCCGGCAGCATCGAGTTCCAGACGATCCCGATCGTCGGCGACGACCGGGACGAGCAGGGCCGGTCGATCCTGCGGCTGGCCGACGAGGACGAGTTGCACGACTTCTTCGCCGAGTTGTCCGCCGAGCCCGAGGCGGCCGCCCCTGAGGCCCCCGCGGCGCCGGTCACCGTGGCGCCCGCGGACGTGTCGGTCGCGGTCTACAACGGCTCGGGCACCCCGGGCCTGGCCGCGGAGGCGGCGTCCTCGCTCGAGACCGTCGGCTTCACGGTCACCAGCACCGGCAACGCCGACAGCACCGACTACGAGCAGACGACGATCCGGCACGCCGCCGGCGACGAGGCGCTGGCCGCCACCCTCGCCGGGCAGATCCCCGGCGCCGTCCCCGAGGTCGCCGACGACGCCACGTCCGGCACCGTCCAGCTCGTCCTGGGCTCGGACTTCAACGGCATCGGCCAGGCGACCACCCCGCCGACGGCGTCGCCGAGCGCCCCCGTCGAGCCGGCGCGCACCGCGGCCGACACCAGCTGCATCTACTGAGGGAGGACCCTCCTGCCCCCCACCGTGGACGGCCCCCTGCAGGGCCACCCGCGACGGCACCAGGTCCCCCACCGCGTCCGCGCGGTGGGGGCCTCGTCGTTCCCGGACCGGGCGCAGGCGGGCCGCGGACACGCCCGTGACGGGTGGTGCGACAGGGGCCGGGAACAGACCCGTCCGTCACGGTCGTCAGTTCTTGCCATCCCTGGACGTCTCGGAACCGTTACACACTTGGCCTGCACTTCCGCGCGGTCCGGTCGAGGGGCCGCGGTGTGACCCGCGGGCCGGGCAGGGCCGCGCGGCCGAGATGGGGGACGATGAGCGCGACGCTGGACCACACCGGCAGGGCCGGTGTGGAGGACACGACCGTCCTCGCACAGCCGACGCCGCCCGTCCCGCGGCCGCGGGGCCCCCAGCCGCCCGCCCGTCCCGCCGAGCGCGGCGTGCGCGTCGAGATCCAGGGCCTGCGCGCGCTCGCCATGGCCCTCGTGGTGCTCTACCACGTCACCCCGCTGCGCGTGCCCGGCGGCTACGTGGGCGTCGACGTCTTCTTCGTCGTCTCCGGTTTCCTCATCTCCGGCCACCTGCTGCGCGAGGTGGAGCGCACCGGCCGCATCCGGCTCGGCCGGTTCTGGGCCCGCCGCGCCCGCCGCCTGCTGCCGGCGGCGCTGCTGGTCCTGCTCACCAGCGCCGTCGTCACGTTCCTGTTCGTGCCGACGACGCTGTGGGCCCAGTTCCTCCGCGAGATCGGCGGCTCGGCGCTCTACGTCGAGAACTGGTTGCTGGCCGGCGACGCGGTGAACTACCTGGCCGCGGCCAACGTCGCCTCCCCCGCCCAGCACTACTGGTCGCTGTCGACGGAGGAGCAGTTCTACCTCGTCTGGCCGCTGCTCGTGCTCGCGGCGGTGTGGCTGGCCGCCCGGCTCTCCCGCGGCCGCCGCGCCGTGCTGGCCGCCGTCCTGGGAACGGTCACGGTCGCCTCGTTCGGCTACTCCCTCTGGGCCACCACCCACTCGGTCTCCTACGCCTACTTCGCCACCCCGGCCCGCGCCTGGGAGTTCGGCGCCGGTGCCCTGCTGGCCCTGCTGTCCACCACCACCGGCCGCGACGGGCTGCGCCGCCTGGTCTCCTGGGCCGGCTTCGGCGCCATCGCCTACGCGGCGTTCGGCTACTCGCACGACACGCCGTTCCCCGGCACCGCCGCCCTGCTGCCGGTGCTCGGCACCGTCGCGGTCATCTGGGCCGGCTCGCCGCGCGGCGACTGGAGCCCCACCCGGATCGCCGAGTTCGGCCCGGTCCGCTTCCTCGGCGACGTCTCCTACTCCGCCTACCTCTGGCACTGGCCGCTGGTCGTGCTGCTCCCCTTCGTCCTCGGCCACCCGCTCGGCACGGTGTCCAAGATCGGCATCGTCGCCGCCACCGTGGCCGCCGCCTGGCTGACCAAGGTCCTCGTCGAGGACCCGGTGCGCACCAACCGGTTCCTGGACCGGCGCGGGTCGGGCACCACCTACCTGCTCACCGCCGTGGCGACCGGCGCCCTCGTGGCGACGACGGCGTCCGGGTCCTGGCACCTGCAGTCCCAGGTCGACGGCGCCCGCGCCGCCTCGGTCGCGCTCGCCGGCACGCCCTGCTTCGGCGCCCCGGCCATGGACCCGGCCAACGGCTGCTCCGACGTGCACGCCGTCACCGACACGGTCAACCCGCTGTTCGCCAAGGACGACCTGTCGGCGGGGATGTTCTGCCTCACCAACGACACCTCCACCGAGGTCGCGCCCTGCCGGCACGAGGTGACGGGGGCGACGAGCGAGGTGGCCCTCATCGGCGACTCGCACGCCGCGTCCTGGTGGGAGGCGGTGCAGGGCCTGGCCGACGACCAGGGCGTCGACGCCTCGCTCTACGTCCACTCCGGCTGCCCGGCGCTGGCCACCGCCTCGTTCACCGGGCCGAACATGAACCCGGCCCAGCCGGCCGCCTGCGCGGAGTGGGGCCGCGACGTCATCGCGACCGTCGCCGCCGACCCGGCGGTCACCACCGTGTTCACCAGCTACCGCTCCGACGTCTACAAGTTCGTCGGGCCGGAGGGCCGGCTGCTCAACCAGTGGCCCGCCGAGGTCGTGCAGGACGCGCTGCGGCCGCTGGTCGACGCGGGTAAGCAGGTGGTCGTGCTGCGCGCCGTGCCCACCACCAACGGGGTCTCCCCCGACGGCGTGCTGGGCAACCAGGAGGTGCCCGTGCCCGACTGCCTGGCCACCACCGACGCCGGGACCGACCCGTGCGCCGGCCCGCGCGACCTGCGCGTCACCCCGGACTCCATCGCCGACGGCGTGCAGGACCTGCCCGGCGCCTCGGTCGTCGACCTCACCGACTCCTTCTGCGACGCCGACACGTGCCACGCGGTCGTCGGCGGGGCGGTCGTCTACTGGGACGGCAGCCACCTGACCAGCACCTTCTCCCGGTCGCTGGCCCCGGCGCTGACCGAGGCCTGGCTGGACCTGCAGGACGGCCGGGACCGGTGACCCCCGCCGACCTGCTCGCCGGAGCGCTGCGGCGCGGTGCCGCCGCGCCGCTGGTCACCGCCTACGACGACGCGACCGGCGAGCGGGTCGAGCTGTCCGGCACCACCCTCGCGAACTGGGTGGCGAAGACGGCGAACCTGCTGCAGGACGAGTTCGACGTCGGCCCGGGCAGCACCGTCGCCGTCGCGCTGCCGGTGCACTGGCAGACCGCCGCGGTGCTGCTCGGCGTGTGGAGCTGCGGCGCGGCCGTGCTCGACACCGCCGTCGAGGACGACGGCGGGCTCGACGCCGCCGACGTCGTCCTCGCCGCCCAGGACCGGCTGGCGGCGCTGGAGGAGCAGGAGCCGCCCGAGCTGCTCGGCCTCTCGCTGCACCCCCTGGGCCTGGGCATGACCGGCTACGCCGGCCCCGCGCGCGACTTCGCCCTCGAGGTGCGCGCGCACGGCGACTCCTTCACCCCCTACGTGCCCCCGGACCCGGCTTCCCCCGGCCTGCTGGCCGGCGGGCTGGAGCTCACCCTCGGCGGGCTGGCCGAGGCCGCCACCGCGCTCGCCGGCCGGCTCGGCGTCGCGGCCGGCGACCGGGTGCTCGTCGACGACGCCACCGCGGCCGAGGCCGGGCCGGTCGCCTGGCTGCTCGCACCGCTGGCCGCCGGCGCCTCGATCGTGCTGTGCCGCAACGCCGACCCCGCCGCCCTGGGCGGCCGGGCGGAGGCCGAACGGGTCACCGCTACGCTCGGCCTCCGGATCGAGGGCGTCCGCGAGCTGGGCAGGCCCGCCTGAGGGGGCGGGTGCCCGCCGCGCCGGAGGAGACGGTGGTCGACTGATGGACAAGGTCGTGGCGAGCGCCCGGGAGGCGGTGTCCGACGTCGGCGACGGCGCGGTGCTCGCCGTCGGCGGGTTCGGGCTCTGCGGGGTGCCGGTGGCGCTGATCGACGCGCTGCTCGAGCAGGGCACCAGGGACCTGACGACGATCTCCAACAACTGCGGCGTCGACGACCAGGCGCTGGGCGTGCTGCTCTACGCCGGCCGGATCCGCCGCACCATCAGCTCGTTCGTCGGCGGCAACAAGGAGCTCGCCCGGCTGTACCTCTCCGGCGAGCTGGAGGTCGAGCTCACCCCGCAGGGCACGCTGGCCGAGCGGCTGCGCGCCGGTGGCGCCGGCATCCCCGCCTTCTACACCCCCACCGGCGTGGGCACGATGGTCGCCGACGGCGGCATCCCGGTGCGCTACGACGCCGAGGGCGACGTCGTCGAGACCAGCGCGCCGAAGGAGACCCGGGTCTTCGACGGCACCGAGTACGTGCTGGAGACCGCGCTGACCGCCGACTACGCCCTGGTCCGGGCCTCGGTCGGCGACCGGCACGGCAACCTCGTCTTCCACGAGTCGGCGATGAACTTCAACCCGCTGGCCGGCATGGCCGGGCGGATCACGATCGCCGAGGTCGAGGAGCTCGTCGAGCCCGGCGAGATCCGCCCCGAGCACGTGCACCTGCCCGGGGTCTTCGTCGACCGGGTGGTCCTCGTCGGCGCCGAGGGCAAGAGGATCGAGAAGCGCACCACCCGCCCACGGCCCACCACGGGCACGGAGCCCGCCCCGCCGGCCGCTGCCGGCGAGGAAGCCACGGAGGAGCAGGCCCAGTGACCCTGACCCGCGACGAGCTCGCCGCCCGGGTGGCGCTCGAGCTCGAGGACGGCGCCTACGTCAACCTCGGCATCGGCATGCCGACCCTGGTGCCCAACTTCGTCCCCGACGGCGTGCACGTCGTGCTGCACTCGGAGAACGGCATCCTCGGCGTCGGCCCGTACCCGTACGACGGCGAGGAGGACCCCGACCTGATCAACGCCGGCAAGGAGACCGTCACGGTCCTGCCGGGCGCCAGCTTCTTCGACTCGGCGACCAGCTTCGCGATGATCCGCGGCAAGCACCTGGACCTCGCCATCCTCGGCGCCATGCAGGTCAACCCCCGCGGCGACCTCGCCAACTGGCTGATCCCCGGGAAGATGGTCAACGGCATGGGCGGCGCGATGGACCTCGTCCACGGCGCCAAGCGCGTGATCATCATGATGGAGCACGTGGCCCGCGACGGGTCCCCGAAGCTGGTCGAGGAGTGCTCGCTGCCCCTGACCGGCAAGGGCTGCGTCGACCGGGTGGTCACCGACCTCGCCGTCGTCGACGTCACGCCCGAGGGCTTCGTGCTGCGCGAGGTCGCGCCCGGCGTGTCGGTCGACGAGGTGGTCGAGAAGACCGGCGCCCCGCTGGGCGTGCCGGGCGACGTCCCCACCATGGCGCTGCCGGCCGCGGTCTGAGCGCGGCACCGCTCCCCCGGTGACGTTCTCGGTCGTCGCCCGCGACCCGGTCACCGGGGACATGGGCATCGCCGTCTCCTCCTGCATCCTCGCCGTCGGCCGGGCGGTGCCCAGCGCCCGGCCCGGGGTGGGCGTCGTCGCGGTGCAGGCGCGCAGCCCGCGCGGCACCGGTCACGTGCTGCTGTCCGGGCTCGCCGAGGGGACCGCGCCGTCGGTGCTGGTGCGCCGCGCGGCGCACGCCGCCGAGCACCAGCACCGGCAGATCGCCGTCCTCGCCCCCTCCTCCGCGGTCGCCGCCGCCACCGCGCGGGGCTCG